>NZ_JBSGEL010000014.1:0-145948 GCF_053602875.1 Kitasatospora sp. NPDC004289
GTCGGCGAGCATCAGCTCCAGGTCCGGCGGGCAGGAGAAGTACTCGGGCCGCGGCCCGGTCGCCGGTGGCCAGCGCGGCCTGCGCCTCGGTGAGGTCCAGCCGCAGCTCGGTGGCCAGGTGGGCGGGGCGGCCGGTGGCCAGCTCGTCCTGGGTCACCCCGAGCCGCTCGGCCAGGTAGCGCAGCGCGGCCTCGGAGGGCCGGACCCGGCCGGCCTCCAGGGTGGAGACGTAGGCGGCGGTGTAGCCCTCGCCGGCGAGTGCGCGCTGGGTCAGGCCCCGTTCGCGGCGCAGCTGTTGGAGACGCTGCCCGATCGCCGTCGGTTCGTCCTGGTCCGTCACGTCCGTCTCCCCGCCGGTGGTGGGCTGCCCGGTCCTGCCCGTCTCACCGCCCCATTGTCGGGGGCGGGACGGGTGCCCTACATTAACTCACCGCTTAAGTGTGATTAACCCTCAACTTACTCCCATCGGAGGTCCGTTCGTGCCCTCGTCCAGGATCGTCCCGTCCGCGCTGGCCACCGCCCTGCTGGCCGGCCTCGCCCTCGCCTCGCCCGCCACGGCGGCCCCGGCACCGGCCCCGACCGCCCGCCACCAGGTGGAGACCTTCGCCGAGGACGGCACCATAGGCCGCGCCGAGGTCCCCGTCACCAACACCAAGGCCGCCCCGCAGCGCCTCGCCGCCCCCGTCCAGGGCGACGGCGACGTCTCGGCCGTCGTCCACAACGGCTCCACCGCCACCAAGCTCGACGTGGTGGTGATCGGCGACGGCTACACCGCCGCCGAGCAGGCCAAGTTCCACAGCGACGCGGCCACCAAGTGGCAGGAGATCACCGCGGTCGAGCCCTACGCGAGCTACCGGTCGCTCTTCAACGTCTGGGCGGTGGACGCCGTCTCGGCCGAGTCCGGCGTCACCGGCGACCCGGACCGCGCCACCACCCGCAGGACCGCCCTCGGCTCCTACTTCTGGTGCGGCGACGTCGAGCGGCTGCTGTGCGTCGACACCGACGCGGTCGAGCGCTACGCGGCCAAGGCCCCCGCCGCCGACCTGGTCATCGTGGTCGCCAACAGCGCCAAGTACGGCGGCGCCGGCTACAACGACGTCTCCTCGGAGCTCGGCTACTCCGGCATCGCCACCGTGGCCGGCGGCAACGCCAAGTCAGGCCAGGTGGCCGTGCACGAGACCGGGCACTCGCTCGGCAAGCTCGCCGACGAGTACTGGTACGACGGCCAGGGCGGCTACACCGGCAAGGAGCCGGCCGAGAGCAACCTCAGCAAGCAGACCCTCGCCCAGATGAAGCGCACCAAGACCAAGTGGTACCGCTGGCTCGGCCAGACCTCGCCCGACGGCGGCACCGTCGGCGCCTACCAGGGCGGCGGGTACTACCCCACGGGCCTGTACCGGCCCACCGACAACTCGATCATGCGATCGCTCGGCCGCGAGTTCAACCTCCCGGGCCGGGAGGCGATGATCGCCGGCTTCCACCGCTACGCCACCACCCTGGCCAGCGACACCCCCACCGCCGCTCCGCTGGGCGCCTCGGCCGTGGTCACCGTCGAACTCCCCACCCCCGGAACGCGGTTGCGCTGGTACCTGGACGGGCGTGAGCTCATCGGGCTGCGCGACCGCACCACCGTCCGCACCGCCGACCTGCACCTCGGCAAGGGTCAGACCCGCGAGCTCACCGCCCGCGCCACCGACCCCACCCCGGCGGTGCTCGACCCCGACCTCAAGCTCCTGCTCACCGACACCCTCACCTGGCAGGTCACCCGCTGACCTCCGCCGCCCGGCCCGGTGCCGCGCGGCGCTCCCCGCCGCGCGGCACCGGCCGACGCCTGGTGCGAACGTACGGGCACCGTGCTCCCGGCACTCCGCGATCTGGTCAACTCGCCCCATTCCGGCGGGTGCTGACGTCTCGTTAGCGTCCGTCCCCATGACCACCATCGAAGAGGCGCGGACGGCGCGGCGGGCGGGCGGGGTGCCCCAGGTCCTGGGGGCCGCCGTGCTCTGGGGGACGGTCGGCCCGGCCCAGGTGCTGGCCGACCCCGCCGCCGCCCCGGCCGCGATCGGCGCCGCGCGGATGCTGCTCGGCGGCCTGGTGCTGGCCCTGTGCACCGTCCGCCCGAAGGCCCTGCGCACGCTCGCCCTCCCGGGCGTGCGCCGCTGGCTGCTGCTCAGCGTCCTGGTGACCGCCGCCTTCCAGCTCTGCTTCCTGGAAGCCGTCGACCGCACCGGCGCCGCCCTCGCCACCGCCGCCGCCTTCGGCACCACCCCGGTGGCGGCCGGCCTCTGCGCCCGCGCGCTCCGGGCCGAGCGGCTCACCCCGGCCTGGTGGCGCGGCACCGCCCTCGCCGTGGCGGGCATCGCCCTGCTGCTCGTCCCGGGCGGCGGGGCCCGGGCCGACCTCGCCGGCATCCTGCTCGCGGTGGCGGCCGGTGCGAGCTTCGCCGTCTACATCGCGGCCACCGGCCCGCTGACCCGGCACGGCGGGGACCCGTCCGCCGCCGCGCCGGTCAGCGTGCTCGGTGCGGGCCTGCTGGTGCTCCCCGCCCTGCTGGCCGCCCCCGAGGGGTTGGCCACCCCCCGCACCGCGGCCCTGATCGCCTGGCTCGCGCTCGGCACCACCGCCCTCGGCTACCTGCTCTTCACCCGGGGCGTCGGACGGGTCGGCGCCGCCACCACCGCGACGCTCAGCCTGGCCGAACCGCTGGTCGCCGCCCTGCTCGGCCTGCTGCTCGGCGAACGCCCCGGCCCCTCCGCCGCCCTCGGGCTGGCCCTGCTGCTCGGCGGCCTGGCGCTGGTCGCGCTGCCGGGCCGCGGCGGCGGAGGCCCTCAACGGTCCTGATAGCCCGCCATGGTGGCCCGCACCCGGTCCGAGAAGAACAGCGGCCCGACCGCGTCCGCGTGCGCCATCCCCTCGGAGGTGAGGCGCAGCACCGCACCGTCCACCAGCCACGCCCACCCCCGCTCGGCCAGCAGCGCGAACTCCGCCGCGAAGTCCGCCTCCGGCTCGGTGCCGAACAGCTCCCGGTAGCCGCCGACCGACAGGCCCTCCACGTCCAGCAGGCGTTGGAGCACGTGCATCCGGCGCCGCTCCCCGCCGTCCATCCGGTACGCCCACTGCGCCCGGCGGAACTCCTCGGTGGGCGTGGCGATGTACTCGTCGATGATCCGCCGCACCTCCGGCACGGCCACCGCGTAGTCGGTGGTGTAGTGCAGGTCGGTGGTGAACGACCGTGCGCCGACGCCCAGTCCGACCATCCCGGCCTGCTGGTTGTACTCGGCGATGCCCGCCTCGCCGGCCCCCTCCACCGCCGCCGTGCCGATCCGCTGGAAGACCCGCATCGAGGTCTGCCGGTACCCGGCCGCCAGCAGGTGGTCCCGGCCGAAGCGGTAGAGCCGCAGCCGCTGCTCGTCCCAGCGCCGCCCGTCCCGGTCGTGCCGGGCCATCAGGCCGGTCAACGGCCGCACGTACAGCGGGTAGAGGTAGACCTCCTCCGGCTCCCAGGCCAGCGCCGCGTCCAGCGAGACCCGGAAGGACTCCTCGGTCTGCCCGTCGATCCCGTAGATCAGGTCGATGTTGAGGATCGGGAAGGCCGCCTCCTTCAACCGGCCCAGCGCCTCCTCCACCTCGGCCCGCTTCTGCGGCCGCACCGCCGCCCGCGCCTCCTCGTCCAGGAAGCTCTGCACCCCGATGCTCAGCCTGGTCGCGCCGCGCTCCCGCAGCACCGCCAGCCGGTCCGCCGTCGCGGTCGCCGGGGACGTCTCCACCGACCACGGCACCGCGCGCAGGTCGGCGCCCATCACGTCCTCGCAGACGTCCGCCAGCCGGCTGAGCTCACCCGCCGTCAGGTACGTCGGCGTCCCGCCGCCGAACGCCGCCAGCGCGAACCGCACCGGCTCGCCCTTGGCCTCCAGCGCCTCCCTGGTCACCCGGGCCTGCCGCTCCAGGGTGGAGAGGAAGGCACCGGTCACCTCCTCCGGCGCCCCGGTGCGGGTGAAGAGGTTGCAGAAGCCGCAGCGCATCTCGCAGAACGGCACGTGCACGTAGAGCGAGAGCGCGTCCAGCCGCTCCTTCGCCCACAGCTCGCTGAGCAGCGGCCGCTCCTCCAGCAGCCGGTAGGACTTCTGGTGCGGGTAGGCGTAGACGTACTGCTGGTACGGCGAATCGGCGGCGGGCTCCGGCTCCGGCCCCGGCTCCGAGCCGAGCGGGACGAGCGGCAGGGGGATGGTGGTATCCGTCATGCCGGTAACGGTATTGACGGTCCGTCAGATCTGATCATCGGGCGATCCTTCAGAATCCGCCCGCTCCGGGTGCGCCCTCCTCGGTGCTTTCACAACCTTGTCGGCCGCCGCCGCGCCGGGATAACCCTCGTACCCATGACCCGACTCCTGATCGCCGCCGGCGGTGGCGGCGACGCCATCGCCACCGCCCTGGTGCACGCCGCCCTGCACGGCCCCGACGCCCCGGCCCTGGTCCTCACCTACGCCTGGGAGCGTCTGGTGGTCGACCCGCTCCCCGGCCCGCGCCGGGCCGCCGACTTCAGCGGCCTGGCCACCGGCGGCGGCGCCCTGCGGCTGGTCACCCCCGCCACCGCGCCGCGCCCGCCCGCCGGATCGCTGCTGCCCCGCCTGGCCGCCGAACTCCGGCCCGCACTCGGCCTGTTGGACCCGTACGGGGGCGCCGTCGGCCTGGCCCGCCAGCTCCGCGACGCCGCCGCGCACTGCGGGGCCGACCGGATCGACCTGGTCGACGTCGGCGGGGACGTGGTCGCCGACGGCACCGAACCCACCCTGCGCAGCCCCCTCGGCGACGCCCTCGCCCTCGCCGCCTGCGCCCGCAGCGGCCTGCCGACCACCGTCCACGTGGCCGGCCCCGGCCTCGACAACGAGGTGCCGCTCCCCGACCTGCTGCCCCGCCTCGGCCCGCCCGCGCTGCGGCTGACGGCCGCTCACACCACCGCCGTCGACCGGGTCTTCGACTGGCACCCCTCCGAGGCCGGCGCCCTGCTGGTCGCCGCCGCCCGCGGCGTGCGCGGCGTCTGCGGCACCCGGGACGCACCGCAGCCGCTCACCCTCACCGCCGCGAGCGCCGACGTCCACCGGCTCACCCTGGGCCGGGCCCTGGAGCTCAACCCGCTGGCCCGCGCGCTGGACGGCTGCGCCACGCTGGCCGAGGCCGAGGAGGCGAGCACCGAGGTCTGCGGCTTCTCCGAGGTCGCCCGCGAACGCGCCCGCGCCGCCCGCGGCGAGGGCGCGGTGCCGCCCGCCCTCCCCTTCGACCCGGCCGCCTTCGCCACCTGGGAGGACGGCACCGCCGCCCTCGGCGTGGAGTACGTCACCACCCGCCGGATCACCGAGGAGCTCGACCTCACCCCGGCCGCCACCCGTCACCTGCGCGCCTGGCTGTCCGCCGCCCGCCCCGACCGCTCGGCCCCACCGCTGTGGCGGCTGCGCCCGCGGCGGTCCCGCTGAGGGGGCGGTGGCGAGGAGACGCCGCTCCAGGGTTCGGGTTCGGGCGCGGGTCGTCGGAGGAGGGTGTCCCCGCCCCGTCATAGCGCGGCAACTGCTCGGCCGCCCGGCTGCTCGGCCGGGCGGCCGCGGGGCGTCAGGAGCGGCGCTTGGGCTTGGCCCGCTTGGCCGGTGCGGCCTTCTTGGCGCCGGCCCGGCCGGGCTGGCCGCCCTTGCCGCCCTTGGCGGTGGGCTTGCCGCCCTGCTGCGGCCTGGCCCCGCCCGGCTTCTTCTTCGGCTGCTGCTTGGCCTGCTGCTGCTCCTTGGACTGCGCCGCCATGCCGCGCGAGCTGTTCACCGTCCGGCCCCGGACGATGCCGATGAACTCCTCCACCAGATCGGTGGTGTGCTCCTCGGGCCAGGCCAGCGCGATCTGCGACTGCGGGGCCTCCGGCACCGGACGGAACGTCAGGTCCTTGCGGTGGTGCAGCCGCGCCAGCGACTGCGGTACCAGCAGCACGCCGATCCCGGCCGCCACCAGCTCGATCGCGTCCGCGGTGGTGGCCGGGCGCTCGAAGGCCGGGCGGCCCGGAAGCTCCTGCCAGCCGAGGGTGTCGTCCAGCGGGTGCAGCACGATCTCTTCGGCCAGCTCGCCGAGCTCCACCTCGTCGAGCGCCGTCAGCAGGTGGTCCTTGGGGACCACCACCACGGTGGTCTCGGTGTAGAGCGGGATCGCGCTCAGCACCGAGCGGTCCACCGGCTGGCGCACCAGCCCGGCGTCCGCGAGCCCGTCCCGCAGGGTCGCCGACCCCTCCGGCGCGTCCACCTGCACCAGCGTCAGCGGCACCAGCGGGAGCCGCTCGGCCCAGACCCGCACCCACTTGGTCGGGATCACGCCCGGAACGTACGCGAGCCGGAAGGAAGGGGAGGGAACCACCTGCGAGTCAGTCACCCCGCCAGGCTACCGACCCCCGCGCCCGTCACCGACCACCGCCGTGACCGGGGCGTGTGCCCGATTCCCTTACCCTTGTCCCCATGACATCGCTCAATTCCTCCCAGCAGATGAAGCCGGCCACCGCGGCCAAGAAGCTCGGTGTGTACCTTCCGGCCACCCCTGCCGAGTTCCAGGAGGGCGTCGTCACCCGCGACGAGCTGAACGCGCTCCAGACCAACCCGCCGGCCTGGCTCACCGAGCTGCGCCAGAACGGCCCGCACCCGCGCCCCGTGGTCGCCGCCAAGCTCACCGTCTCGATCGCCGGCCTCGCCCGGGGCGGCGTCACGGACGCCCTCACCACCGAGCAGATCGAGGCCATCAAGGCCGAGAACCCGCTCTGGCTCCAGCACGAGCGCGCCTCCCTGGTCGACGTCCGCAAGGAGACCAAGCGCATCAAGGAGAAGAACGAGCAGAAGGCCGCCGACAAGAAGGCCTGACGCCCTGACGCTCCACCAGCAGTACACCGGCCCGGGACACTTCGGCGTCCCGGGCCGCTCCGCGTCCCGCACTCCGCGCCCTAGGCTCCTGCCATGGACGCACACCTGAGCCAGGTCGTGGTGGACTGCCGCGACCCGCGCGGCCTCTCCCGCTTCTGGGCCGCCCTGTTCGGCACCACCCCCGTGGACCGTGCCCGGGGCTGGTCGCACGTCGACCTCCCCACCGGCGGGCGGCTGGCCTTCCAGCCCGTCCCCGAGCCGCGGACCGCCAAGAACCGGCTGCACCTCGACATCGCCGTCGGCGACCTCTCCGCCGCCGTCGAGCTGGCCGTCTCCCTGGGGGCCGCCGCCACCGGCGAGACCGTCACCGACGACCAGGGGTCCTTCCGCACGATGGCCGACCCCGAGGGCAACGAGTTCTGCTTCGTCACCTCCTGATCCGGCTACCCGTTCCAGTGCCGGGCGGCGTGGGCGAGGGCCGGGCCGTCCAGCTCCGCGACCAGCCGTTCGAAGAGGCGGACGGCGGCGGGGCCGCTCCAGTCCTCGGTCAGCACCTCGGGCGGCAGGCCGGGGTCGCGGAACGGCAGCTTCCGCCAGTGGTCGACCACCGCGAGGTAGGTGGTGAAGGCCTGCTCCCCGTCGGCGGCGGAGCCGGTCGGCAGGCCGCCGTACTCCTCGATGAAGTCGCGGTAGCGCCGGTCGATCCCGGCGAGGTCCCAGCCGCCGGCGACCATGGCGGAGAGCTGCTGGCCGCCGACCTGGTCGCCGACGAAGACGGCGCACTGCGCGGTGAGGTCCAGCTCGGCGATGGCGCGCCGGGCGGCGGGGAGCATCCGGGCCGGTGCGATCCACACCGCCGCGCCGATGTTGCCGAAGCCGAGCGAGGCCAGGTGCGCGGTCAGCTTGTGGCGCACCGCGCGCGCGGACTCCGGCACCGAGAAGTTGACGAGGCACCAGCCGTCACCCAGGTCGGCGGGCTGCCGCGCGTGCCAGATCACCTCGTCACCGGCGGCGAGCGCCTCCAGCGCGAGGGCCGTCAGCGCGTAGCCGCGCAGGCCGGAGCGGGACTCGGACTCCAGCCAGCCGCGCTTCTTGAGCCGGAAGACCGCCGTCCGGACGCCGGAGGCGTCGAGGCCCGCCTGGGTGAGGAGCTCCACGGTGCCCGCGATCGGCATCCAGTCGCCCAGCGGACGGACCACCGCGCCGAGGAAGCTCACGAGCAGGGTCCGGGAACGGCGGGCGGCCGCCGGGGGCGGGGGCGGGGCGCTCTTCGTCTCGCTCATCCGGTTCAGTATCACCGACGGCGCCGTTCATGATTTCATCGGCCCGCTCCGGCCCGCCCCGGCCTCGCTCCCGGGCGTCCACCGCTGGTGCACCCGGTCCACGGACCCCTCGCGCAGCAGCTCCAGCCGTGGCGGGATCCGGTCGGTCCGCGAGGTCGGCGGCCTGCGGCGGCCCGCGTCCCACTGGACCGGCCAGTCGGCGCCTTCGCCCCGGTACTCCTGCTCGGCCGCGGCCTGCAAGGTCCACTGCGGGTTGTAGAGGTGGGTGCGGCCCAGCGCGCACAGGTCCGCCCGGCCGGCCAGCAGGATCGAGTTGACGTCGTCGTAGGAGGAGATGGCCCCGACCGCGATCACCTTGACGCCGGCCGGCCCGGCCACCTCGTGGCGGATCCTGTCGGCGAACGGGGTCTGGTACGAGCGGCCGTAGGCGGGCCGCTCGTCCGCGGTGACCTGCCCGGAGGAGACGTCGATCGCGGCGGCGCCGTGCTCGATGAAGGCGCGGGCGATCTCCACGGCGTCGTCCGCGGTGTTCCCGTCCGGGACCCAGTCGGTCGCCGAGATGCGGACGGTCACCGGGACCTCGGGCGGCGCGGACCGGCGCACGGCGTCGAAGACCTCCAGCGGGAACCGCAGCCGGTTCGCCAGCGGGCCGCCGTACTCGTCGGTGCGCCGGTTGGCCACGGGGGAGAGGAAGGACGAGAGCAGGTAGCCGTGGGCGGCGTGCACCTCGATCAGGTCGAAGCCGGCCTCCACCCCGCGCCGGGCGGCCGCGGCGAAGTCGGCGACCACCTTGTCCAGGTCCGCGCGGGTGGCCTCCCGGGGGAGGTGGCAGCCGGGGCCGTAGGGCAGGGCGGACGGGCCGATCACCTCCCAGTTGCCCTCGTCGAGCGGCTGGTCGATGCCCTCCCACATCAGCCTGGTCGAGCCCTTGCGGCCGGAGTGGCCGAGCTGCAGGCCGATCCGGCCGGTGGTCCGCTCGTGGACGAAGCCCGTGACGCGGCGCCAGGCGTCGCGCTGCTCCCCGTTCCACAGGCCCGGGCAGCCCGGGGTGATCCGGCCCTCGGGCGAGACGCAGACCATCTCGCTCATCACCAGCCCCGCCCCGCCGAGCGCCTTGGAGCCCAGGTGCACCAGGTGGAAGTCCCCGGGGACCCCGTCCACCGAGGAGTACATGTCCATCGGGGAGAGCACCACGCGGTTCTTCAGCCGGAGCTGACCGATCGTCACCGGCTGGAACATCGCCGGCGCGGCCCCGTCCGCCCGCTCGCGGCGGGCGAACTCGCTCTCCATCAGGGCGGCGAACCCGGCGTCCCGCTCCCTGAGGTTCTCGAAGGTGATCCGCCGGGACCGGGTCAGCAGGTTGAACGCGAACTGGGCCGGGGCCTGGTCCGCGTACATCCCGATGTTCTCGAACCACTCCAGCGAGGCCTGCGCGGCCCGCTGGGTCGACTCGACCACCGGCTTGCGCTCGGCCTGGTACGCCGTCAGGGCCTGCTCCACCGTCGGCTGTTCGTGCAGGCAGGCGGCCAGGGCGAGGGCGTCCTCCATGGCGAGCTTGGTGCCCGAGCCGATCGAGAAGTGCGCGGTGTGGGCGGCGTCGCCGAGCAGCACCACGTTGCCGTCGTACCAGCGCTCGTTGCGGACCGTGGTGAAGTTCAGCCACCGCGAGTTGTTGGTCAGGATCCGGCGGCCCCCCAGTTCTTCGGCGAACAGCTCGCGGATCCGCTCGACCGCGTACTCGTCCGAGGCCCCCGGCGGGAGCTCCCGGTCCTCGGTCCGGTCGAGGCCGGCCCGGCGCCAGACCTCCTCGTGCATCTCGACGATGACGGTGGAGCCGGCCTCGGAGTACGGGTAGCCGTGGATCTGCACGGTGCCCCACTCCGTCTGCTTCACGAAGAACTGGAACGCCTCGAAGACCAGGTCGGTGCCGAGCCAGATGTACTTGTTGCGCCGTCGGTCCAGCTCCGGCCGGAAGACGTCGGCGTACTTGGTGCGGATCGCGGAGTTCACCCCGTCGGCGGCGACCACCAGGTCGTACGAGGCCCGCAGCCCGTCCACGTCGGGCACCGGGGTGCGGTAGTGGACGGTGACGCCGAGCTCGGCCGCCCGCCGCTGGAGGATCCCGAGCAGGTCCCGGCGGCTCATCGCGGCGAAGCCCTGGCCGCCGACGGTGAACCGGTGGCCGTCGAACTCGATGTCCACGTCGGTCCAGCGGGCGAACCGGTCCTCCATCGCGGTGTGCACGACCTCGTCGGCGTTGTCGATGCCGCTCAGGGTCTCGTCCGAGAAGACCACGCCGAACCCGAAGGTGTCGTCCGGCGCGTTGCGCTCCCAGACGGTGATCTCGTGCGCCGGGTCCAGCCGCTTCATCAGGGAGGCGAAGTACAGGCCCCCCGGGCCGCCGCCGGCGATGGCGATCCTCATGACCGGTCCTCCGCTGCCTGCCCGCGCACGATCCGGCGGAGCTTGAAGTGCTGGAGCTTGCCGCTGGCGTTGCGCGGCAGCGCGTCGACGAAGCGCACGTCGCGCGGGTACTTGTAGGGGGCGATCAGCCCCTTGACGTGGTCCTGGATCTCGCGGGCCTTCGCCGCGTCGCCGACCACCCCGTCGCGGAGCACCACGAACGCGCAGACCACCGAGCCCCGGGCGGCGTCCGGTGCGGCGACCACCGCCGTCTCCGTCACGTCCGGGTGGGTGACGACGGCGGCCTCGACCTCGGGGCCGGCGATGTTGTAGCCGGAGGAGACGATCATGTCGTCGCTGCGCGCCTGGTACCAGAAGTAGCCGTCCTCGTCGCGGACGAAGGTGTCGCCGGTGACGTTCCACCCGTTCACCACGTAGTCGGCCTGCCGCTCGTCGTCGAGGTAGCGGCAGCCCACCGGGCCGATCACGCCCAGGCGCCCCGGCACCCCGGGGGCGGCCTCCGCGCCGTCCGGGCCCAGCACGGTGGCGCGGTACCCGGCGACCGGCCGGCCGGTCGCCCCCGGGCGGATGTCCGCGCCCTCGGCCGAGATGAAGATGTGCAGCAGCTCGGTGGCGCCGATCCCGTCGATCACCTCCAGACCGAGCTCCTCGCGCAGCCGCTCCCACAGCGCCAGCGGGATGTGCTCGCCCGCGCTGACCGCCCGCCGCAGGCCCGAGAGCCGGTGCACCGCACCGGACTTGACGATCTGTTGGTAGGCGGTCGGCGCGGTGGCCAGCACCGTCACACCGTGCTCGGCGACCAGCCCGGCGAGCTGCACCGGAGTGGTGGTCTCGGTGAGGAAGGCGCAGGCGCCGGCCCGGAGCGTGAAGACCACCAGCATGCCCAGGCCGAAGGTGAAGGCGAACGGCGCGGTGCAGGCGACCAGGTCGTCCGGGCGCAGCCGCAGCGTGTGCCTGCCGAAGGTGTTGTCGATCGACAGGACGTCCCGGTGGAAGTGCACGGTGATCTTCGGGACACCGGTGGTGCCCGAGGTCGGCCCGAACAGCGCCACGTCCGCCGCCGCGGTGTCCACCGCGGCGAACCGTCCCGGCTTCCGCCCGGCCCGGGCACTCAGGTCCCCGTCCGCGCCGCCGCCGTGGGCCACCACCGCCAGCTCCGGCGCCCCGGCCTCCCGGAGGGCGAGCACCTCGTCGAGGAAGCGGTGGTCGACCAGCGCCACCACCGGCCGGGTCTTGGCCACGATCGGCGCCAGCTCGCCGGCCCGCAGCGCGGCCATCGTGGAGACGGCGATGCCGCCCGCCTTCAGCACGCCCAGCCAGGCGGCGACCGCCCAGGGGTTGTTGGGGGAGCGCAGCAGCACCCGGTTCCCCGGCACCAGGCCGAGGTCCTCGGTGAGCACCTGGGCGATCTGGTCGGACCGCAGCCGGAGCTCGCCGTACGTCCAGACCTCGCCGTCCGGGGTGCGCAGCGCGGGCCGGTCCGCGCCGTGCTCCGCCGTCGGACGGTCGATCAACTCGACGGCGGCGTTGAGGCGTTCGGGATACTGGAGCAGCTCGGTGGTGAACTCCAGGACCGGCCAGCGGTCGGCCGGGGGGAGGTGGTCGCGGGCGAAGGTGTCCCGGTGGGCCGAGGCCGGATCGGTCATGGCCGGCCCGTCCCCTCGGCTCTGCCGGTCCCGTCCCTGTCGGCCGCCCCGGCCGCCTCGGGCGTCGCGGCCGCCTCGGGCGTCGCGGCCGCCCCGTCCGTCGCGGTCGCCTCGGTCGTCGCGGCCGCCTCGGGCGTCGCGGTCGGCCTCGGTGCGCGGATCATCCCCTCCTGGAGCACGGTGGCCAGGTGGGTGCCGTCCGGGGTGAAGAAGCGGCCCGAGCCGAGCCCGCGCCCGGCCCCGGCCGCCTCGGCCTGCTGCGCGTAGAGCAGCCAGCCGTCCGCCGCTCCCGGCGGCAGGGCGCGGTGGAACCACATCGCGTGGTCGAGGCTGGCGGTGACCAGCCCCTCCTGCGCCCAGTGCAGGCCCAGCACCCGGAGCACCGGCTCCAGGATCGTGTAGTCGCAGACGTAGGCGATCGCCGCCGCGTCCCGCTGGGCGTCGGTCAGCCCCTCGACCGGCCGCAGCGCGTCGAACGGCCTGACCCAGACCGCCTGGTGGGGCACCCGCGCGCCCTCCACGCCCAGGTAGACCGGGCCCGGGACGTGCCGCATGTCGAAGCTGCGCCCGGTGGACCAGTACTCCTTGGAGGCGGCCGTCATCGTCCCGCCGCCGCGGTCCGCGAGGTGCTCGGCGGAGCTGGGCAGCTCGTGCGGGCCGGGCAGGTCCGGGAGTTCGGCGTGGTGGCTCGCACCGGGCTCGCCGGCGGCGAAGTTGGCCAGGCAGACGTAGAGCGGCTTGCCGTTCTGGTAGCCGCGCACCTGCCGGGTCGCGTAGCCGCGGCCGTCGCGCAGCCGCTCCACCTCGTAGCGCACCTCCTTGCCGATCTCGGCGGGGCGCATGAAGTAGGAGTGCACCGAGTGCAGCGCCTTGCCGTCCTCGACGGACCGCATGGCGGCCGCGGCGGCCTGGGCGACCAGGTCGCCGCCGTAGGCCTTGGGCCACGGGCAGGGCTGGGTGACGGCGGTGAACGCGAGGTCGAAGTGCTCGGGCTCCGCCGGGGTCAGGGTGACGGCGGCGGTGAAGGTCTCCGAGGTGGTGTCGGTCATCAGGGCCGCTCCAGCCAGTCGCGCAGGTCCGCGTCGGGGACCTCGGGGAGGTTGACCACGATGTTCTCCGGGGTGCGGGTGGTCATCCAGGTCAGCGGGTTGTCGCGGTCGAGGTTGCACTCGACGTGGGGCATGAACGGCGGGACGAAGACCCAGTCGCCCTCGGCCAGGTCGACGTAGTCCTCGAACTTCCGCCCGAAGTAGATCCGGCCCCGGCCCAGCAGCACGTAGCCGCCGGTCTCGGCCTCGCCGTGGTGGTGCGGCACCGAGCGGTAGCCGGGATCGTTGCTGACCTTGCCGAACCAGAGCCTGGTGGCCGGGGTGTGCTGGATGCTGATGCCCGAGATCCGGGTGGCACCGGCGGACTGGCCGGTGTCCCCGGGCTCGGTGCCGGCCCGGGTCACCACCGGGACCACCAGGCCGCTCTCCGTGGCGTACATCGAGTTGTCGCCCTCGAGGACGTAGTCCCCGGGTGTGGGGTCCATCGAAGCTCCTTGCTCCTGGGTCTCAGGGGTCTCGGGACGTGACGGAGGATCAGTCGGTGAAGCGCACGGTGTTGCGCAGCGTGCCGATGCCGGGGACCTCGGTCTCCAGCACGTCGCCGTCGGCGAGGAAGCGGCGCGGTTCGCGGGCCGCCCCGATGCCGCCCGGCGTGCCGGTCAGCACCAGGTCACCGGGGCGCAGCACGGTGAAGGCGGAGATGTACGCGAGCAGGTCGGCCGGGTCGAAGACCAGCGTCCGGGTGGAGTCGCGCTGGACCTGCTCGCCGTTGATCCGGCAGATCACCTCCACGCCCGCCGCCGGGTCGAGCTCGTCGGGCGTCACCACCACCGGGCCGACGGGGGTTGAGGCGTCCCAGGCCTTGCCCTGGAACCACTGCAGCGTCCGGTACTGCCAGTCGCGCACCGAGACGTCGTTCGCCACGGTGTAGCCGGCGATCCCGGCCAGCGCCGCAGCCCGGTCGGCCCGGCGCAGGGTCGCGCCCACCACCACGGCGAGCTCCGCCTCCCAGTCGACCTCCAGGCCCTTCGGCAGCACCAGCTCGTCCGCCGGGCCGGTGAGGGTGTCGGCGTGCTTGGCGAACAGCGTCGGGTGGGACGGGAGTTCGCGCCCGGTCTCCCGGATGTGGTCGGCGTAGTTGAGGCCGCAGCAGATCACCTTCCGGGGCGCGGGGAGCGGCAGCACCGGGACGGCGCCGTCGATCACCGCCCCTGCCCGCAGCGCACCTGCCCGCAGCGCATCGGCCCGGACCGGCCCGCCCGCCGCGAGGAACGCCGACAGGTCGGTGGCGGGCAGCGCCCGCCAGGCGCCGCCGTCGAGCACCGCGGCGCTGGTGCCGGCCCCGTGGGCCACTGTCGCGAGGTGCATGAGCCGTGCTCCTCCTTCGTACCGCCGAGCGATCCGGTATTTCATTATTTCTGCGACCGTCACGAGACTGTCAATAGATGCTACGGTGACGGCGCCCAAGTTCCCGTCACGCAGGAGCTCGCCATGGCAACCGATCTGACGCCCCGTCCGGTGAACCCCCCGTCCCTGCCGGAGCCCAGCGGCTACTCGCACGGGACGCTCAGCGGCAACACGCTCCACCTGGGCGGCCAGACCGCCCTCGCCCGGGACATGAAGATCGTCCCGGGCGGCATCGTCGAGCAGTTCCGGCAGGCCTTCGGCAACGTCCTGGTCACCCTGGCCGCGGCGGGCGGCATCCCGCAGGACCTGGTGAGCGTGACCCTGTACCTCACCGACATCCCCGACTACCAGGCGCACGGCCGGGAGATCGGCGCGGTCTGGCGCGAACTGGCCGGGCCGGTCTACCCCGCGATGGCCGGCATCGGCACCACGGCGCTGTGGCAGCCGGAGGCCCTGATCGAGATCCTCGGCGTCGCGGTCATCCCGGACGAGCGGCTGATCCGCCCCGCCGCCTCCTGAGACGGCTCCGGCCTGACGCACCATCGGATCGAGTCGTGGGAGGCAGCCGTGCCGTCATCCGCCCCGCCGTTCGTGGACCTGCTGCTCCGCGCGGGCCGCGTCCACACCCTCGTGCCCGGGCAGGAGCCGCAGCGGGCGCTCGCCGTGCGCGGCGACCGGGTGTTCGCGGTGGCCGCGACCCCGGACGGGCTCGACCACCTGGCCGGCCCGGACACCACGGTGCTCGACCTCCCCGGCTCCACCGTGCTCCCGGCCTTCGACGACACCCACACCCACCTGATCGCCGCCGCCGACAGCGCCCGCGACGTGGCGGTGGACGGCGCCCGCTCCGTCCCGGAGTTCCTCGACCTGATCCGCGCCCGGGCCGGGCGGACGCCGCCGGGCGAGTGGATCCGCACCGCCGGGCACTGGCAGGAGCTCAACCTCGCCGAGCGCCGCTTCCCGACCGCCGCCGAGCTCGACCGGGCGACCGACCGGCACCCGGTGCTCGTCCTGCGCGGAGTGCACAACCAGGTGCTCAACGGCGAGGCGCTGCGCCGGTGCGGCATCGACGCCGCCACCCCCGATCCGGTGGGCGGCGCCATCGCGCGCGACGCGGCCGGCCGGCCCACCGGCCACCTGCGCGGCGGCATGGCGCTGATCCGGCCGCACCTCCCGGTGCCCGAGCCGGCGGCCAAGCTCGACGGCCTGCGCCTGGCCACCCACGCCTACGCCGCCACCGGCATCGGCACCGTCCGCGACACCAACTCCACCCCGGCCGACCTGGCCGCGCTCCGGCAGCTCCGTGACCTCGGCCAACTCGGCTGCCGGGTACGGGTGCTGCTCGGCACCCTCGGCTTCACCTCGGTGCGGCAGGTGGAGGAGCTGCTCGACGGCATGGAGGAGTGGCGGTACGCCGCCGACCCCTGGCTGCGGGTGTGGGGCGTGAAGTTCTGGATGGACGGCGGGATCGAGGCCGCCGCACTGGACGCCCCGTACTGCCCGGCGCACTGCCCGACCCCCGGGTACACCGGCCAGCTGGCCTGGGACCAGCGGGAGCTGGAGTCGGCCGTGGAGCAGGTGGTGCGCCGCGGCTGGCGGGTCGGCATCCACGCCTACGGCGACCGCGGCGTCCGTACGCTGCTCGACCTCTACGAGCGGGTGCAGCGCCGCCTACCGGGGCTCCCGTACGGTGCGCTGGTGATGGAGCACGGCGGGCTCGCGGACCGTCAACAGCGGGAGCGCGCCGTGCGGTTGGGCATCCCGGTGACCATCCAGCAGCCGCTGCTGCACGACGTCGCCGCCATCCAGTCCGAGTACTGGGGCAAGGAACGGGTGGCCGCCCTCTTCCCCGCCCGCGGCTGGCTGGACGCGGGCGCCGACGTCTCGGCCGGATCGGACTACCCCGTCGGCTCCTACGGTGCGGCCCACTCCCTGCACGGCCTGACCACCCGGACGACGGTGGACGGGGTGCTCGGCCCCGAGCAGGCCGTCACCCGCACCGAGGCCATCGCCCTGCACACCTCCGCCGCGGCCCGCCTCACCGGCGAGACCCACCTGCGCGGCCGCCTCACCCCCGGCCGCCTCGCCGACCTCACCGCCTGGCCCGCCGACCTCACGGTCGGCTCCGAGGCCGGACTCCTCCCCACCCACACCCTGCTGGGCGGCCGCCTGGTGCACGGGGGCGCCGAGTCCTAACCGGCCTGGTACGTGCCCGTCTCCCGGTCGCGGTGGATCGAACCCGCCTTGCGCAGCTGCTCCAAGTCCCGCCGCACGGTGCGCGGGTCGGGCTCGACCACGTAGCTCGACCGCGCGCGCACCCAGTCCCAGGAGCCGCCGTCCGCCCGCATCGCCCGGAGCAGCTGTTCGCGCCGCTCCAGGGCCGAGGTGGGCGCGGCGGGAGTGTTCTCGTTCATGGGGCTCATTCTCACCCGGGGCCGCCGTACCACCCAATCCCGCCCGGTCCGGCTCGCGGTCCCGCCCCTGTGCGGAGGCCCGGCGGAAACGCAGAAGGCCCCACGTGATGTGGGGCCTTCGTTGGTGTCCGAGGGGGGACTTGAACCCCCACGCCCGATAAAGGGCACTAGCACCTCAAGCTAGCGCGTCTGCCATTCCGCCACCCGGACTAGGTGTCTGTCTTTGCGGGCTGTTCCCCGCGGCGACATGTGTAACTGTAGCAAAGATCAGCTTCAGGACCCAAAACCGTGCCTGACGGGGCTCGCGGGGCTTCGATCCGGGGGAATGCCCTTGGGGCGGAGCGGTGCCTGGGGGAGGATGGCCGGATGGTGCGGCGTGCCGGCCGGCCGGGTGGGCGAGACGACGAGGAGAGACCGTGAGCGAGGCGCGGACGGGGTCGAAGGTGACCGGGGAGTCGGAGGTCGCGGACATCTGCCGGGACCTGATCCGGATCGACACCAGCAACTACGGGGACGGGTCGGGGCCGGGCGAGCGCAAGGCGGCGGAGTACGTCGCGGAGCAGCTCGCCGAGTTCGGCCTGGAGCCGAAGATCTACGAGTCGGCCAAGGGCCGGGCGTCCACCGTGGTGCGGATCGAGGGCGAGGACCCGTCCCGCCCCGGGCTGCTGATCCACGGTCACACCGACGTGGTGCCGGCCAACGCGGCCGACTGGACCCACCACCCCTTCTCCGGGGAGATCGCGGACGGCTGCGTCTGGGGCCGCGGCGCGGTGGACATGAAGGACATGGACGCGATGACCCTGGCGGTCGTCCGCGACCGGCTGCGGACCGGGCGCAAGCCCCCGCGCGACATCGTGCTGGCCTTCCTGGCGGACGAGGAGGCGGGCGGCACCTACGGCGCGCGGTTCCTGGTGGACAAGCACCCGGAGCTGTTCGAGGGCGTGACCGAGGGGATCGGCGAGGTCGGCGGCTTCTCCTTCACCGTCAACGACCAGGTGCGGCTGTACCTGGTGGAGACGGCGGAGAAGGGCATGCACTGGATGCGGCTCACCGTCGAGGGCCGGGCCGGGCACGGCTCGATGGAGAACGACGACAACGCGATCACCGAGCTGTGCGAGGCGGTGGCCCGGCTGGGCCGGCACAAGTTCCCGCTGCGGATCACCAAGACCGTCCGGGCCTTCCTGGACGAGCTCTCCGACGCGCTGGGCGTGAAGCTCGACCCGGAGAACATGGACGAGACGCTCCGGGTGCTCGGCGGCATCGCCAAGATGATCGGCACCACGCTGCGCAACACCGCCCAGCCGACCATGCTGAACGCCGGCTACAAGGTGAACGTCATCCCCGGCCAGGCCACCGCGCACGTGGACGGCCGCTTCCTGCCCGGCTACGAGGAGGAGTTCCTGGCCGAGCTGGACAGCGTGCTCGGCCCCCGGGTGAAGCGCGAGAGCCTGCACTACGACAAGGCGCTGGAGACCAGCTTCGACGGCGCCCTGGTCGAGGCGATGCAGACCGCGCTGCAGGCCGAGGACCCGATCGCCCGGGCGGTGCCGTACTGCCTCTCCGGCGGGACGGACGCCAAGTCCTTCCAGGACCTGGGGATCCGCTGCTTCGGCTTCGCGCCGCTCCAGCTGCCGCCGGACATGGACTTCGCGGGGATGTTCCACGGCGTGGACGAGCGGGTGCCGGTGGACGGCCTGAAGTTCGGCGTCCGGGTGCTGGACCGCTTCATCGACGCCTGCTGAGCGTCCGGCACCTCTGAGGGCCCGCCTCCGGATCACTCCGGAGGCGGGCCCTCCGTTTGTCGGAGGGGATGACGATGTCCGGGGGTGAAGAAAGGATTCTTCGAGGAGTCAACTGGGCGTCCTTCTGTGCGAGTTGTCACCGCTGCGGGTGAATGCATGATCCCTCCCGTACCCCGTTCGGCCCATGCGCCGTTCACCCATTTGCAGGCCGGGAGACGGACTGCGGAGTACAGGAATCGACCAGGAGGAAAGACCCATGAAGGTCAAGAAGATCGTCGCCGTTGCCGCCGCCACCGGTGGTCTGGTGCTCGCCGGTGCGGGTGCCGCCGTCGCTCACGGCGGCGCGGCCGCGAACGGTTTCGCGACCAACTCCCCGGGTGTGCTGTCGGGCAACAGCGTCCAGGTTCCGGTGCACGTGCCGGTCAACCTGTGCGGCAACACCGTCAGCGTCATCGGCGTGCTGAACCCGGCGTTCGGCAACAACTGCGCCAACTTCTGATCGGATCCCGGCCGCCAGGCCGGGCACCCGGTTGAGAAGGGGTTCACCCCGGACGGGCCCTCCGCGACTTCGCGGGGGGCCCGTCCGCGTGTGCGAGGGCCGCTCACTCGATGGGGTGAAGAGGCCCGTTCGGGTCAACCGCGGGACCGCCGGGCTCGTTGTTCGGTGTACCGGCGAAGACCGCATCGGGAATTCCGACAATCACACACCACTCAGGGGAGTACATGCGTCAGGTCGCTAAGAAGGGCATCTTCACGGTGGTCGCCACGGGCAGCGTGCTGGCCTCGGCCTCCGGTTACGCCTACGCCGGCGCGGATGCCCAGGGAGTCACCACCAACTCGCCCGGCGTCGGCTCCGGGAACAGCCTCCAGGCGCCCGTGGACATCCCCGTCAACGCCTGCGGGAACACCGTGAGCGTGGTGGGCCTGCTCAACCCGGCGATGGGCAACGACTGCGCCAACGCCTCCGGCGGCTCCCGGCACGGCGGCGGCCCGCACCACGACGGCCCGTCCACCAAGAGCGGCGGCGCGCAGGCCGGGAGCACCACCGCCAACTCGCCCGGCGTCGCCTCGGGGAACAGCATCCACGCCCCCGTCTCCATCCCCGTGAACGCCTGCGGCAACTCGGTCGACGTGGTCGGGATCGCCAACCCCGCCTTCGGCAACGACTGCGCCAACGTCGCCACCCCGCCCGCCCCGCCGCACCACGTCCCGGACGAGGACTGCGACGAGCACGGCACCCACAACCCGCCGCCGCCCGCCTCCAGTCAGCCCCCCGGCACCGTCCCGCCGAGCAGCAGCACCGGCGGCCACGGCAACGGCCGCGGCGGTCTCCCCGGTGGCGAGCTCCCCGGCACCGTGGTGACCGGTCAGCCCGTCTCCTTCACCGAGACCCCGCCGCCGGCCCCGGCCGCGGCCGCCGCCCGCACCGCCTCCCCGGCCGCGGTGGCGGCCCCGGCCCGGGCCCAGCTGGCGCAGACCGGTTCGGACGGCCTGCAGCTGATCACCGCCACCGGGGCGGCCCTGCTGCTCGGCGGCGGTGTGCTCTACCGCCGCTCGCGGGCGGGCGCGCGCTGACGCGTCCCGGCGGAACGCCGGAGGGGCGTGGCACACCCGGTGCCACGCCCCTCCGGCGTTCGTTCGCACGGCCCCGGGCGACGGCCCGGGTGGTCTCAGCCGACGGTCACCAGCTGCGGACCTGACGGATGATCCGTCGGCGCAGCAGCACGGTGCGGCTGCCGTCGGGGAAGAGCTTCAGCCTGTCCAGCTCCCAGTGCCCGTACTCGGCGTGCTCGGTCAGCAGCTGCCGGGCCGCGTTGCGGGTGGTGCCGCGGGGCATGCGCAGCGACTGGTACTCGTACTCGGGCTGCCGGACCAGCTTGGGTGGGGTCAAGACTCTCCTCCTGCGGGACGACGCATGCAGGCAAGGGTACGACCTGCCTGTGACGGCCTGGGCCGGGCGGCGCCCCGGCCCCGCCCGATCCGTCAGGTGAGCCTCGGTGCTCCGGGGCTGACAGTCAATCAGTTTTCGTACCGAGGAAGGGATACCCACCCCGGCCGGGGCCGATGCGCGGCGCGGCGGGAGGGTGGGCGGTCGGCTCGGGGGTCGCTCCGTCGGTCGGTGCGGCGGTCGGTGCGGCGGTCGTTCCGCCGGTCGGGGCGGGGTACAGAACCGTCCGGACCGGACATCCGGGCGGAAGTTGCGGTGAATTCCCGGAAGTAGACGACAACCCCTGTGCGTGTCGAGGCTCCGGGGAGATAGCGTCAGCACCATGTCTGATGCCGCGCAGCTCACCATCGCCGAGGTACGGGCCGCCGCCGAGGCGGTCAAGTCCGCCATCGACCGCCACCTGGCGGCGGTCACCGGCCACTCCGAAGCGGGTGATCCCGGTGTGGTCGCCGCTTACGAGGAGCTCGCCGCGGCGGCCATCGCCTACGACCAGATCCTTTACGAGGCCTACGACGAGGTCACCCCGTTCGAAGTGCCGGGCGACGAGGGCAGCGGTGGCTACACCGGTCCGGACCAGCCCGAGGCGATCAGCGTGCTGATCCGACGGGACTACCTGATCACCGACGCCAAGCGGCTGCGGTCCCAGGCCGAGCGGGTGGACAGCTCGCTGGTGCCCGGCGGCGGCCAGGACGGCAGCGGCGTGAACGCGGCCATCGGCGTGCTGTTCGGCGAGTACGAACCGGACGAGATCGCGGCCCGCTGCGAGGAGTTCGGCCTGGAGGAGGGGGACTCCACCCTCTGGGTGGCGGCTGCCGAGCCCTCCGATCCGGGCGAGTGGCTCCCGGAGCCGTTCGACGGTGCCGACCCGCAGCTGCTGATCTGCCGGTTCGACGTCAGCGAGGTCTACGACGACGACCTGGACGGGTTGGACGAGGAGGAGTAGCCGGCGGCGGGGTGTGCGGCTCCGCACGGCTCCGTACGGCGTGGAGGGGCGGGCCCGGTGGGCCCGCCCCTCCGTCGTATCTCGTATCTCGTACCTCGTGGCTCGGCGCCTCCGTGCTGTCGCTCGGCGCCGCTGCGCCGTCGCTCGTGGCGCGGCTCAGTGCGCTCAGTACGCCTGCTCGGCCTGCTCCGCCAGGATCGACCGCAGGCGGGTGGTGCGCGGACGGGCCGGGCGCTCGGCGACGGCCTGGGCCAGCGCGGGGCCGGCCGCGTGCACCACCGAGAGGTGGCGCTCGGCGCGGCCGAAGACGGTGTAGACCCACTGCCTGGTCAGCCCGGCCGCGGCGTCCTCCGGCAGCACGGCGACCGCGCCGGGCCATCGACGGCCGACCGCCTGATGCCCCGTCAGGGCCCAGCCGTGGCGCAGCTCGGAGACCTTCGCGGGCGGCAGGGTGAGCCGGGTGCCGCCGGCCAGCTCCAGGTGCAGCCCGGCGGCGTCGCCGTCCAGCACGCGGCCGAGCCGGGCCACGCCCGGGGCGGGGGAGTGCACCACCCGGTCGCCCGGGTCGAAGCCGCCGAACCGGCCGGGGCCGGGGTTGAGCCGGGCCTTGGCCGCCGCGTTCAGCGCCCGGGTGCCGGCCGCGCCGCCGTGACCGGGCGTCAGCAGCACCACCTGCTCGGCCGGGATGCCGAGGGCGCGCGGGATGGAGTCGGTGAGCAGCTGCACCGCGCGGTGCACCGCCTCGCCGCCGTCCTTGGCGGTGAGGATCACCACCTCCTTCTCCGGTGCGTCGACGGGCTGGAGCTCGCCGATGCCGATGGAGGAGACCAGCTCGCCGATCGGGCCGAAGTCCGGTGTCCGGGAGGCGACCGCCGGGCAGGTCTTGGCGGCCAGCAGGTCGGCGAAGAACCGGCCGGGGCCGGCCGACCAGAGCTGCCCCGGGTCCCCGCTGAGCACCAGCCGGGTGGAGTCGGCCAGCGCCTCCAGCAGGGTGGCGGCCAGCTCGACGTCGACCAGCGGGGCGTCCAGCACGATCAGCAGGTCCAGGGCGAGCGAACCGTCCGAGGCCCGGGCCGGGCCCTCGGCACCGGCCAGCAGCTCGCCGAGCACGGCGACCTCGGCGGCCCCGCTCCGCGCCCGCAGGGCGTCCCGGCCCTCGGCCGTCCACGTCGCGGCCCAGGCCCGGAGGCCCAGCCCGAGGGCGGCGGTGAGCAGCGCGGCGGGCTCCGCGCGTGCGGCCTCGCCGCCGGTGTGCAGCACCACGGGGTGCTCGGCGACGGCACGGATCAGGGCGGTGGCGGAGGAGGACGGCGCGGCGACGGCGGCCGCCTCCCAGGCGGCCGGGCCGGGCTGCACGGGAGCCGACGGGGCGTCAGCGGGCTCGGCCACCGCGGCTCCGGCGTCCGGTGCGACTCCGGTGTTCGCCGCGTCGTCGGTGCCGCTGTCGGTGGTGCCGTCGATTCCGTCGGTCGGGTCGGTCGCGTCCTCGGGGGCGGAGGGCGCGTCGTCCTCCGAGCCTTCGTCCTCCGAGCCGTCGGCCGCCGCCGCGTCCGGGGCGGGCTCGGTGGCCCGGGCCGCCTCGTACTCCTCGTCGGTGCCGGGCACGAAGGTGGACATCACCCGAACGAGACCGTCCGCGAGGCTCTCCTCGGCGAGGGCCAGCCGCTCCAGTGCGAGCAGCGTCCGCATCGGGGGCTCGTCGTCCTCGTCGCCGGACGGGCGGTGGCCGGGCAGCTCCTCCTGAAAGGCCATCACCCGGCCGTCCACCACGACCTCCTGGAGCGCGGCGGCCGCGTCCGGCAGGCCGAGCCGCTCCAGCCCCGAGGCCACCTCGCCGATCTCCGCCGCCGAGTCGCCGCGCAGCGCGGCCTGCTCCAGCAGCCAGGGCACCAGTGCCTGGGCGCGGCGCGGGTCGCCGGGCCCGGCCGCCGGGCCGAGCAGGCCCCGGGCGAAGCCGTCCGCCTGGTCGGGCCGGACACCGGGGAGGGAGAGCACCGCCCACGGGTCCTCCCGCAGCAGGCCGGCCGCGCCCTCGCCGAGCGCCGCCACGGCGGCCGGGGCGAAGTCGGCCGGGGCGCCCCCGGCCGTCAGCACCTCGGCGGCCTCCCGCAGCGCCTGCTCGCGCTGCCCGTCCACCGCGCCGGGGGCCGGGGCGGTGGCCCCGCCCGGCGCGGAGGAGGTGGTGGCGGGGCCGGAGCCGCCGCCGACCGTGCCGCCGACCGTACGGATCGCCTCGGCCAGCGCGGCCACGGTGGCCGCCGTCGCCGGCCCGGCCGCTGTCGTACCGTCAGCTCCCGCGGCGCCCGCAGCTCCCGGCTCGGACGCCCGCTCGGGCTCCCGCTCGGAGGCTCCTCGGGGTGCCTGCTCGGGTGCCTGCCCACGTCCCTGGTCCGGAGCGCCCTCGGCCACGTTCTCCGCTTCCTCCACGTCGCCCACCACTTCGCTCCTACAGCTCCGTCCAGCCCTGGTCCGGGTAGCGGTGCACCGGGGCCGAGACGTCGTCCAGCGCACCGCGGATCTCACCCGGTAGCGTAAGCGCCTCCACCGACAGGGCCGCCGCCAGCTGTCCGGCGGTCCGGGCGCCGACCAGCGCGCTCGCCACGCCGGGCCGGTCCCGGGCCCAGGCGAGGGCCACCGCGAGCGGGCTGCTGGCCAGACCGTCGGCGGCGGTGGCGAGGGCGTCCACGATCCGGCGCGACCGCTCGCCGAGGTACGGCTGCACGAAGCCCGACAGGTGGGGCGAGGCCCCGCGCGACTCGGGCGGCACGCCGTGCCGGTACTTCCCGGTGAGCACGCCGCGACCGAGCGGGGAGGAGGCGATCACCCCGAGCCCCGCGTCCAGGGCGGCGGGCAGCACCTCGCGCTCGATGCCGCGCTGGAGCAGCGAGTACTCCATCTGGGTGGAGGCCAGCGGGACCCGGCCGGGGTGGGCGCGCTGCCAGGTGGCGGCCTTGGCCAGCTGCCAGCCGCTGTGGTTGGAGAGTCCGACGTAGCGCGCCCGGCCGGAGGAGACGGCCAGGTCGAGGGCGTGCAGGGTCTCCTCGGTGGGGGTGCCGGGGTCGAAGGCGTGCACCTGCCACAGGTCCACGTAGTCGGTGCCCAGGCGGCGCAGCGAGGCGTCGAGGGCGGACAGCAGGCCGCCGCGGGAGGTGTCGAAGCGCCGGTCGGAGTCGGGGGTGCTGCCGGCCTTGGTGGCGATCACCAGGTCCGAGCGCGGGACCAGACCGTCCGTCAGCCGGGAGATCAGGTACTCGGCGCCGCCGTCGGCGTACACGTCGGCGGTGTCGACGAGGGTGCCGCCGGCGTCGACGAAGGTCTTGAGCTGCTCGGCGGCCTCGTGCTCGTCGGTGTCCCGGCCCCAGGTCATGGTGCCCAGGCCGAGCCGGGAGACCCGCAGGCCGGTCCGGCCGAGGTGACGCTGTTCCATCGGGCAGACCCTCCGTCGGCTGACCCGCGCCCGGGTGACGTCGGCGGCGACATCGGCGCAGGTGGGGGAAGGTGCCTCCCCCGTCGGCCGAGCGTAGCGGCCCAGGCCCGGGCCGCCGCGCCGACGTGCCGGGAGCGCGACACGCGTGTGTTCCCGGGCGACACGCGCGGACCTGCCGGGCGACACGCGCGGACCCGAAGGGCGACACGTGCGGGTACCTACCGGTGGGTAGCTTGACCGGCTACGCTCCGTCCAGCGGCTCGCCGTCGGGCGGCCGGGCCACCACGCACCCCCGTACCCCGTACCCCCTGACACCCCTCCGGAGGGCCATCCCATGCGACTCGGCATCAATCTCGGCTACTGGGGCCTCGGCATGGACGCCGACAACATCGCCGTCGCCCAGGAGGCCGACCGGCTCGGCTACTCGGTCTGCTGGGCGGCCGAGGCGTACGGGTCGGACGCCGCCACCGTGCTCTCCTACGTGGCCGCCAAGACCGAGCGGATCGACGTCGGCTCCGCCATCTTCCAGATCCCGGCCCGGACCCCCGCGATGACCGCCATGACCGCGGCCACCCTGGACACCCTGTCGGGCGGCCGCTTCCGGCTCGGTCTCGGCGTCTCCGGCCCGCAGGTCTCCGAGGGCTGGTACGGCGTCAAGTTCGACAAGCCGCTGGCCCGCACCCGCGAGTACGTGGAGATCATCCGCAAGGCGATGTCCCGCGAGCGGCTCAGCCACGAGGGCGCCCACTGGACCCTGCCGCTGCCCGGCGGCCCGGGCAAGCCGCTCAAGCTGACGGTGCATCCGGTCCGCGAGCACATCCCGCTCTACATCGCCGCGATCGGCCCGAAGAACCTGGAGCAGACCGGCGAGATCGCCGACGGCTGGCTCGGCATCTTCTTCGCCCCCGAGCACGCCGCACTCTCCCTCGACCCGCTGAAGGCCGGCCGGGCCAAGGTGGGCCAGACCCTGGAGGGCTTCGACCTCTGCCCCACCGTCGCCATCTCGGTCGGCGAGGACGTCAAGGCCGCCGCCGACGTGCAGCGCCCCTACACCGCCCTCTACGTCGGTGGCATGGGCTCCAAGGAGAAGAACTTCTACAACCAGCTGGCTCGGCGGATGGGCTACGAGCAGGCCGCCGACGAGATCCAGGAGAAGTACCTGGCCAAGGACTACGCGGGCGCGGCCGCCGCCGTCCCGCACGACCTGATCGACTCCACCGCGCTGCTCGGCACCACCGAGCGGATCGCCGACCGGATGCAGGCCTACGCCGACGCGGGCGTCACCACCCTCACCCTCGCCCCGGCCGGCTTCACCCTGGAGGAGCGGATCACCGCCCTGCGCACCGGCGTCGAGGCCTTGGAGCGCGCCGGGCTGGCCTGACCCGGCCCGGGGTCCCGCACCGAGTCCGCCGAGCCCGGCGGGCTCGGCGGCTCAGGCGGATCAGGTGGCTCCGGCGCTGCTACAGCCAGCCGCTGCGCTTGAAGACCCGGTGCAGGACCAGACAGATCGTCACCATCACCCCGACCGCCGCCGGGTAGCCCCAGGGCTGGCGCAGTTCGGGCATGTCCTCGAAGTTCATCCCGTACACGCCCGCGATCATCGTCGGCACGGCGGCCAGCGCCGCCCAGGCCGAGATCTTCCGCATGTCGTTGTTCTGCTGCACGCTGACCTGCGCGAGGTTGGCGTTCAGGATGTCGGAGAGCAACCGGTCGAGCGCGTCCACCTGCTCGTTGACCCGGGTCAGGTGGTCGGCCACGTCGCGGAAGTACGGCCGCAGCTTGGCGGGGACGGACTCCACGGTGCCCGAGGCCAGGCGCAGCAGCGGTTCCTGGAGCGGGACGGTGGCCTTCCGCACCCCGGTCACCTGCCGTTTGAAGGCGTAGATCCGCTCGGCCAGCCCGCGGACCGGGCGGCCGGGCGCGAACACCTCGGCCTCCAGGTCGTCCAGGTCGCCCTGGAGCGCGGTGGTGATCTCCAGGTACTGGTCCACCACCATGTCGGCGACGGCGTAGAGCACGGCGGCCGGGCCCTGTGCGAGCAGCTCGGGCTCCTTCTCCAGCGTGGAGCGCAGGCCGGCGAGCGGGCTGTCCGTGCCGTGCCGGACCGTCATCACGTAGCAGTCGCCGAGGAAGAGCATCACCTCGCCGGTGGAGACGGTGTGCCCGTCCGGGTGGTAGCCGAGGGTCTTGAGCACCATGAAGGCCGAGCCGGGGAACCGCTCCAGCTTGGGGCGCTGATGGGCCGTCACGGCGTCCTCGACGGCGAGCGGGTGGAGGCCGAACTCCTCGCTGACCAGGTCCAGCTCGCCGGTCGTGGGCTCCACCAGGCCGAGCCAGACGAAAGCGTCTCCGGCCTTCCGGGCGGCCGCCAGGGCGTCCGAGAGGTCCTCGGGGCCCGGGGTGCGACGGCCTGCGCGGTATATGGCGCTGTCGACGATCATGCGGTCCATTCTGGTGCCTGCCGCCCCGTTGCGGCCCGAGAAGTGCACCATACCGAGCCTGTGGGCCGCCGGAAGGCCGTACGCTGACGCCATGCCGACCCTGTTGCTCGTCCGCCACGGCCGTTCCACCGCCAACACGGCGGGGGTGCTCGCCGGTTGGACGCCTGACGTGCACCTCGACGAGACCGGCCGGGCCCAGGCCGCCGAGCTGGCCGCGCGGCTGGACGGGATCCCCCTGGTCAAGGCCGTCTCCAGCCCGCTGGAGCGCTGCGCCGAGACCCTCGCCCCGCTGATCGAGGGGCGCCCCGAGCTCGGCCCGGCCGCCGTGGACGAGCGACTCGGCGAGTGCCACTACGGGGACTGGACCGGGCGGCCGCTGGCCGAGCTGGCCAAGGAGCCGCTCTGGCGCACCGTCCAGGACCACGCGGCGGCGGCGGTCTTCCCCGGCGGCGAGTCGCTGCGGGAGCTGAGCCACCGGACGGTGGACGCCGTGCGGGAGTGGAACGAGAAGATCGAGGCCGAGCACGGGCCGGACGCGGTCTGGGTCGCCTGCTCGCACGGCGACGTGATCAAGGCGGTGGTGGCGGACGCGCTCGGCCTGCACCTGGACCACTTCCAGCGGATCTCGGTCGAACCGTGCTCGGTCACCGCGATCCGCTACACCCCGCAGCGGCCGTTCGTGCTGCGGGTCGGGGACACCGGGAGTCTGGCCTCGCTCGCGCCGCGACCCCCGGCCGAGGGCGGCGGCGGAGGCGGCGGCAACGGGGACGCCGTGGTCGGCGGGGACACCGGAGTCCGCTAGGCGTCGTGACGGCCGGGGCGGGAACGGTGCGGCGCGAAGGGCGCGGCGGGAGGCGCGTGGCGGGTGACGGCGGCGGTGGCCCGTCGACGTGACGGCGCACGCCCCTCCATCTGACGCAGCGGCACCCGGCCTGCCCCAACTGGGCTGCGCAGGCCGTAGGGTGGCCGGTGAGACCACGATCCACAGCGCGACACCCGCCACGTCCCAGATGGCCAGTCCCAGATCGCCACGGCGCCACGGCGCCAGATTCCAGAACCCGGAGCGAGCACGTGCCCCGTCAGGTCCACTTCTATGACCAGCCCGAGCGGTTCGTCGCGGGCACCGTCGGCCAGCCCGGGGCCCGGGCCTTCTTCCTCCAGGCCAGCGCGCGGGGTCGGATCACCTCCGTACTGCTGGAGAAGGCCCAGGTGGCCGCACTCGCGGAGCGGGTCGAGCAGGTGCTCGACGAGGCCCTGAGGCGCAGCGGGGGCGACGCGGACATCCCGCAGTCCGCACCGGCCGAGCTGATCGACACGGCGCCGCTCGACCTCCCGCTGGAGCAGGAGTTCCGGGTCGGCACCATGGCGCTGGCCTGGGACAGCGTCGAGGAGTGCCTGGTGGTCGAGGCCCAGGCGGTGGTCGAGACCGAGGAGGACGCCGCCGAGGCGGAGGCCGAGTACTACGAGGACGAGGACGAGGAGAACGGCCCTGACATGCTCCGGGTCCGGCTCAGCGGTGCGATGGCCCGCGTCTTCGCCAAGCGCGCACTCGACCTGGTCGCGGCCGGCCGCAAGCCCTGCCCGTTCTGCAACCTGCCGCTCGACCCCGAGGGCCACCTCTGCCCCCGGGCGAACGGGTACCGGCGCTGACCGTGGAGCGCACGGGCGGGGCGGGACCGCAGGCGGATCGGACGGCGACGGAGCCGGAGCCGGAGTCGGCGTCGGCGTCGGTCGCGGCTGCCGAGTCGGTGGCGGAGTCGGCTGCGGCGGCGGGCCGGGCAGAGGGGCAGATTGAGGAGCAGATCGAGGTACCGGTGGCGGACCCGGCCGTCAGTGCCGCGCTGGCCGCCGACCCGGAGGCCGCACTGGAACTGCTCCGCTCGGGCGAACTGGAGGTGCACGGCCGGGTCACCAGCGCCTCCAACGCCGTGCTCTACTGCACCGTCACCCTGGACGGCCTGACCGTGCCCTGCGCCTACAAGCCGGTCGCGGGGGAGCGGCCGCTGTGGGACTTCCCCGACGGCACGCTGGCGGGGCGGGAAGAGGCCTCCTTCCTGGTCTCGGCCGCCACTGGGTGGGGCCTGGTGCCGCCCACCGTGATGCGGGACGGCCAGGCCGGGCCCGGCACGGTGCAGCTCTGGATCGAACCGGACGACGAGGCCGAGGAACTGATCGACCTTCAGGACCCGGCCGGCCCCGAACCCGGCTGGCTCCCGATCGTCCGCGCGGACGTGGGCGGCGGGCGGACGGCCCTGCTGGTGCACCGCGACGACGAGCGGCTGCGCCGTCTGGCGGTACTCGACGCGGTACTGAACAACTCCGACCGGAAGGGCGGCCACTGGATCACCGCTCCGGACGGCCGGCTGTACGGCATCGACCACGGCGTGACCTTCGCGGAACCGGCCAAGCTGCGCACCCTGCTCTGGGGCTGGGCCGGCGAGCCGCTGCCGGACGAGGCGTCAGAGGTGCTCGGCCGGTTGGCCGGTGCCCTGGACGGCGCACTCGGGGAGAGCCTGCGCCCGCTGATCACGCCCGTCGAACTGGACGCGACCCGGGCCCGGGTCGCCGCGCTGGTGCGTGGCGGACGTCACCCGGAGCCGTCGCCCGACTGGCCGTCCATCCCCTGGCCGCCGGTCTGAGACCGGGGCGAGTCCGGGGTGCATCCGGTAATCGGTTGGTGTGCCCAGCCGCGCCCGGTGCGTATGCGGCGCGTGTGAGGCCTGCGCTCGGGTCGGCCCGGGGCGCCGGCACGGGGAATGGTACGAGGCTCCCAGGTGGGCGCGGGGCGAACCGGTAGCGAACGCAATCCGGCCGATCTCGCGTACTGGTTAGCCTTTCAAATGATCGCGAGGTTAGAGTCGAGCCATGCATTCCTGGCCCGCCTCCGAGGTTCCCGCCCTGCCTGGTCAGGGGCTTCCCCTCCACATCCACGACACCGCCACGAACAGCGTCCGGGAGGTGGTCCCGCAGGGGCCGACCGCCCGGCTGTACGTCTGCGGCATCACCCCCTACGACGCCACCCACCTCGGCCACGCCGCCACCTACAACACCTTCGACCTGGTGCAGCGGGTCTGGAAGGACGCCGGCCACGACGTCCTGTACGTCCAGAACGTCACCGACGTGGACGACCCGCTGCTGGAGCGGGCGGTGGCGACCGGTCAGGACTGGACGGTGCTGGCCGAGCGTGAGACCGCCCTGTTCCGCGAGGACATGACGGCGCTGCGGATGCTCCCCCCGGCCCACTACATCGGCGCCGTCGAGTCGATCCCGTGGATCGTCCCGCTGGTGAAGAAGCTGCTCGCCTCCGGTGCGGCCTACGAGCTGGACGGCGACATCTACTTCTCGGTCGAGTCCGACCCGCACTTCGGCGAGGTCTCCGGCCTCGACCGGGAGGCGATGGTCCCGGTCTTCGCCGAGCGCGGCGGTGACCCGGAGCGCCCGGGCAAGAAGCACCCGCTGGACGCCCTGCTCTGGCTCTCGGCCCGCCCGAACGAGCCCGCCTGGGACACCGAGCTCGGCCACGGCCGGCCCGGTTGGCACATCGAGTGCGTGGCCATCGCGCTGCAGTACCTGGACATGGGCTTCGACATCCAGGGCGGCGGCAGCGACCTCTCCTTCCCGCACCACGAGATGGGCGCCTCCCACGCCCAGGTCGCCAGCGGTGCGCACCCCTATGCCCGGGCGTACGTGCACGCCGGGATGGTCGGGCTGGACGGGCACAAGATGTCCAAGTCGCGCGGGAACCTGGTCTTCGTCTCGGCCCTGCGCCGGGAGGGCGTCGACCCGGCCGCGATCCGGCTCGCGCTGCTGGCCCACCACTACCGCAGCGACTGGGAGTGGACCCAGGACGACCTGGACCAGGCGCAGGAGCGGCTCGCCCGCTGGCGTGCCGCGGTCTCCCGGCCTGACGGCCCGTCGGCCGAGGAACTGCTGGCCGAGGTCCGTGCCGCGCTCGCCGACGACCTGAACGCTCCGGCGGCACTGGCCGCCGTGGACCGCTGGGCCGACCGGCAGGCCGAGACCGGTGGCACCGACATCGGCGCCCCGGGCCTGGTCTCCCGGACGGTGGACGCCCTGCTGGGCGTGGCGCTCTAGGGATCGGACGGGACAGGGTCCGCACCGCTTCGAGATTCTCGTCGTGGTGCGGACCCTGTCGTTTCGTCAGATGCTCGTCCCGTCAACGCCCGTGCTCGGCGTCGGCGCTCCTACGGGCGTCGGTGCTCCTGCGGTCGCTGTCGGTCGCTGGGCGTCGGCCGGTTGACGACGGCCGGTCGACGACGGCCGTCACTGGTCCTCGTCCTGCGGGTTCTTCGGCTCGGTGGCGTGGCCGGAGACGGGCTTCTCACCGGTCGGGCCGAGGTTGTCCCGACGCCTGAGGTACCGCTCGAACTCGCGGGCGATGGCGTCTCCCGACGCCTCCGGCAGTTCGGCGGTGTCCTGAGCCTCCTCCAGCTGCTGGACGTACTCCGCCACCTCGCTGTCCTCGGCGGCCAGCTGGTCCACTCCGAGCTGCCAGGCCCGGGAGTCCTCGGTCAGCTCGCCCGGCGGGATCCGCAGGTCGAGCAGGTCCTCCAGCTTGTTGATGAGGGCCAGGGTGGCCTTCGGGTTCGGCGGCTGCGCCACGTAGTGCGGCACTGCGGCCCAGAGCGTCACGGCCGGGACACCGGCGTGGGCGCAGGCCTCCTGGAGCACGCCGACGATGCCGGTCGGCCCCTCGTAGCGGCTCTCCTCCAGGTCGAGCGAGCGGGCCAGCGCGGCGTCCGAGGTGACCCCGCTCACCGGGACCGGCCGGCTGTGCGGGGCGTCGCCCAGCAGGGCGCCCAGGATCACCACCAGCTCGACGCCCAACTCATGGGCGAAGCCGAGCAGTTCGTTGCAGTACGAGCGCCAGCGCATGCTGGGCTCGATGCCGCGGACCAGCACGAGGTCGCGCGGGCGCGGCTCCGTCACCCGGACCACCGAGAGCCGGGTGGTCGGCCAGGTGATCCGACGCACCCCGCCGTCCAGCCAGATGGTCGGTCGGTTGACCTGGAAGTCGTAGTAGTCCTCGGCGTCCAGTGCCGCGAAGACCTTGCCGCCCCAGGTCGAGTCGAGGTGCCCCACGGCGGCGGAGGCCGCGTCACCTGCGTCGTTCCAGCCTTCGAAGGCGCAGACCATCACCGGGTCGATCAACTCGGGAACATCTTCCAGCTCGATCACCCAGCGTCTCCCTCCGGACGTTCCATGGTCCCTACCTGCCCAGCCTACGAGCTTTGAAGCGTGGGCCAGGAGCGGTCGAGCCTATCCCGGAGAGCCCTTGGCGACCCAGTCGGTTTTGGGCACTCATGGACACCTGTCTATGATTACTGGACAGTCGTCCATGAAAGGGAGCCTGACGTGAACCTCCTCGCGAACGTCCTGGTCGGTCTGGTGGCCGCGTTGCACATGTGGATCCTGGTGCTGGAGATGTTCCTCTGGGAGCGGGCGCCGGGCCGCGGGCTCTCGGGCTTCGACGCCGCGATGGCCAAGGCCACCGCGCCGCTGGCGGCCAATCAGGGGTTGTACAACGGCTTCCTCGCCGCCGGTCTGGTCTGGGGGCTGGTGGCGGCGGACCCGACCGGCTTCCGGGTCCAGGTCTTCTTCCTCAGCTGCGTGGTCGTGGCCGGTCTGTACGGTGCCGCCACCGCCAACCGCCGCATCCTGGTCGCCCAGGCGCTGCCCGGCGCGCTCGCCCTCACTGCGGTGCTGGTCGCGGGATGACCGACCCTCGTCCGCGGTCCGGTGCCCGGCGCGGGGCCCAGCCCGGCCGTCAGCCCGCTCGGCAAGCCGGTCATCAGGCCGGCTCTCGGCCCGATGCCCAGCCCGAGGCGCGGTCCGGCCCTCGCCCGGATCCGCATGCGGAGGGCCGGACCGCGACCGGCGCTGTGGTCGGCCCGGGGGTCGGACCCGGTGGCCGCCCCGACCCCAGGGCCGAGCGGACCAGGGCAAAGCTCCGGGCCGCCCTGCTCGCCGAGTGCGCCGAGCGTCCGCTGGAGGAGCTGGGGGTGGCGGCCCTCGCCCGGCGGGCCGGGGTCGGGCGGGCCACCTTCTACGTGCACTACCCCGACCTGCAGTCGCTGGCGGTGGACTCCTGCGCCGACGTCGTCCGGGACGGCGTGGAAGCGCTGCACGCCTGGCGCGGCGTGCCCGACCCGGCCTCGCCCCCGCCGCCCCTGGCGGACTTCCTGGCCGTGCTGGCCGGGCACGGCCCGCTCTACCGCACCCTGCTCACCCCCGGCGGCGGAGGCCCGCTCGGTGAGCTGATGCACCGTGAGCTGCGTGCCTACAGCCGCCGGGAGCGCGAGCTGGCCGGCGCCCCGCACGCCGCCCTGGTCGCCACCGCCGTCGCGGCGACCTTCACCGGACTGCTCGCCGACTGGGTGCACGGCGAGCTCCCGGGCACCCCCGCCCAACTGGCCGCCCACTGCTGGCGTCTGCTGATCGCGCTCCATCGCACCCCCCTCGATCCGGCCGATCCGGCTGACCCGGCCGACCCGGTCTGAAGGGCGGAGGACACACCGTCCTCCGGACCCTTCTGACGATCCATCATGGGTCTGCTCGTCGCGTCTGTGACCCTGACGAATGTCAGGTACCGGTGGATTCGTCCCGGTGGTTCTCTGATCTCGGCGCGGGAGATCCCGAGCCGAGAGAGCAGAGCAAGGAGAATCCTCATGTTCGGTGCACTCGGAGTACGCAGGCTGGTCATGGCCGGCGCGGCGCTGGCGCTGGGCGCCGCCACCCTCGGGGCGACGACCGTCAGCGCCGAGGCCGCCAGCGGCTGCTACGGCATCGGCGGCGGCAAGTACAACTGCAACGTCTGGAAGACCGCCCCGACGTACTGGGAGAACAACGTCCGCGCCGGCACCCTGAACGCCGGGACGAACTACTTCTACTGCCAGGCCGTCGGCACCCGGATGTCGGACGGGCCGTACTACAACAAGTGGTACGCCAAGACCGACGACGACAGCGGCAACAAGGGCGTCTGGGTCAACGTCATCTACCTCTCCGGCGGCGGCAACGACGAGCCCGTCCCGGGCCTGCCCTACTGCTGACGGCTCGGCCGACGGGCTGACGGCACGTCAACCCCCGTACTGCGCGAGGTAGCGCAGGACGAGGTCGACGTGGGGGCGCACCCGTTCAGGGACGCCCCCGGTGTCGGCCACGGTCTTGTCGCTGGTGCGGTAGCCCGCGGTGACCAGGGCGGGCAGGTCACCGCGGACTCCGCGCCGCTTCAACTGCTGGTCCAGCCAGCACACGTAGTTGCCCATCGTGATGATCGCGTCCGGAGCCGACATGTAGTCCTTCCGGCCGTCACCGTCACCGTCCTGGGCCCAGGCGTTGAAGACCGACGGGGTCCACATCGCGATCCCGTACTCCTCGGTCCGAGGGCGTGAAGCCTGCGCGTCGAAGCCGCTCTCCGCCTTGAGCATGGCGGCGATGAGCGCGGGTGTGATCTCGGGCTCCGGGCAGCGCCGGGCTGCCCGGTCGATGGGCTCGCGCAGGGCGGCGGGCACGTCGGCATCGGAGGGGAGGGCGCCGGCCCTGGCGGACGGGTCCGAAGGGGCGGAGGCAGCGGTCCCGCCGGGGGAGGGCCGCGTCGCCGGGTCCGGGACCGCACCGGCGGCCGGAGGCGGGGGAGCGGAGCCGGCGGCCCGGTCCGGCAGGCCGGCCCAGTGGACAGCCGGCACGGCCGCGATCAGCGCTGCGGCCAGGGGTAGACCGATCCGACGCCACCGTCGGGGAGGAGGGGGAGAGTGCAGCAGTCTCAGCCGTGTCACCAGGCGAGCGGCGGTAGGGCGGAGCGCCTGATCGACGGTCAGACAGTCGGCGATCAGTGCCTGCCAGCCGTCGGGCAGCCGCTCGTCGAGCCGCAATGGTGCACTGCCCCGGGCGTAGGCCTGGGCGGTCAAGGCCCTGGCCCGTGCGGTCGCGCCGAGGAAGGGGTGCAGCCCACCCGTCAGCATCTGGTGCGCCAGGACGCCGAAGGCCCAGACGTCCGCACTGGGCCGGAGCTGGACGCCGCGTGGTCCGGATCGCTGGGACCACCACTCCGGGGGCACGTGGTCCAGCGAGCCCAGCGGCGGGGCGTAGGCGTGGGTCCCCTCCAGCTCGGTGGTCAGGCCGAAGTCGGCGAGCTTGATGTCGCCGGTGGGCATCAGCAGCACGTTCCCCGGCTTCAGGTCGCCGTGCACCCATCCCCGGCCGTGCATGTGGGCCAGCCCGGCGGCGAGCTCGCCGAGCATCTGCCCGACGCCCGGGAGGGAGCGTCCGGGCACGGCCTCCTGGAGGAGCTGCTGGAGGCTCAGCTCGGCCCGCTCCATCACCAGGGCGACGGCGCCGTCCAGCGCAGGGTAGGTCGGGTCACGCACGGTGGTGACGGTCAGGGTGCGGATCAGATGGGGGTGGTCGGCCCGTCGGCTGAAGCGGACCTCGCGCCGGGTGAGTTCCGCCATCGTCCGCCGCTGACCCGGGGTCAGCCGCCCAGGTGGGAGGAACTTCACCGCAACGGGCATGCCGTCCGCCTCACAGGTGCCGGCGTACACCCGGCCCCAGGCCCCGGTGCCGATCAGGGGCCCGATCCGGCAGCCGGCCACCAGATAGCCCGTCGGCACCTCGAGTTGGCCGGGTTCGGTCGGCATCGGCGCTCCGTCCGCTCAGCCGAGCCGGAGGGCGGGTGCGGCGGGAGAGCCGGCCCGAGGCCGGGCCACCGGTGGGTTGAGCAGCGCGAGGTGCTCCTCGCGGACCAGATCGAAGCGGAGCGCGAGCGAGACCAGCTCCTCCCGCTTACGGCCGGTCCGCCCGCCGTCCTCGCAGTCGCGCAGCCGCAGCTTGGTCTCCGCCAGGTAGTCGATGTGGTAGTTGACGGCGGACCGGGTCAGCCCGCGGCCGGCCGGGAGGGCGCGGAGCCGGGCCAGCACGTCGCCCACCCCCGGCACGGCGGCGGCCGAGGGGTCCCGCAGGCGCGGTTCACAGAGGGCCAGCAGTACCAGGAAGTACTTCGCCGTCGGGTCCAGGGCGAAGGGGCTGACGGTGTGCTCGCCGCCTTGGTGGTCGGGCGGCCCGTCCAGGTAGGCGTGCTGCGGGGCGAAGACCTTGAACTCGGTGGAGCCACCGACGGAGGGCAGCACCACCCGGGCGAACTCGAACGGCACGGGCGCCCCGAGTCTCCCCGGGGCGACCTTCAGGTGCTCGCCGGCGCCCTCCATGTTCTCCACCACGTAGGTCGCCGTGGGGCTGAAGTTGGAGAGCCGCCAGTAGTCCTCCGCCGCGATGATCTCCCCGGCCCGCCGGGAGACCCCCTGGTCGGACAGCTCGATCACGACCGGGCAGTCGGGCGCACCACGACCGAAGTCCGCCTGTTCGCCCGGCCCCATCCGGAGCAGCGGGGGCCGCTCCGAGGGCGCCGCCCCCGGGCGGCCGGGCAGTTGGACGATCACCGTGTCCATCGGGACTCCTCCCCGGGCCGACGGTCGTGCGCGAATCATGCTAGACGCTCCGCTGTTACGCGGTCACCATCCGTTCGGGTGGGTCTGGTTGACCCGACGTCAGGGCACCGGCCCGCCGCCCCGGTCCTGGCTGGTCCTCGGCCCTCAGCACCACCCCGACCGGTAGGCCGCCCAGTGCTCCGGCGTGGCGGTGAAGTCCACGTACAGCGCCAGCCCGAAGGCCTGCCGTCCCGGTGCTTCCCGGCCCAGCGCCAAGCGGGCGCCCCGCACGGCGGTCGCTACCGTCTCCGCCGAGCCCCGGTGGCCGAAGGTGTCGTCCCAGTAGGCGGGCAGCCCCATCAGCAGGTCCACCTGAGGGGGCGTCACCTCCAGTGCGAGCTCGGTCTGCTGCGCCACGTAGCCGCCGTACAGCGACTCCGTCGGCATCGCGGTGTCGTAGGACATCACCGCGATCTGGTCCACCCGCCCGGCGACGTCCGCGAAGTACGCCTGGGACCACCACTTGCCGTGGTCGAAGGCGGCCGTGCTCAGCCGGTGCAGCTCGGGCAGCGGGTCGATCTGCGGGGAGGCCACCGAGAGCGGCACGCCCCGGGCGGAGGTCAGCGCCCGGGTCCGGTCCAGCAGGTCCAGGAAGCCGGCCGAGTCGGAGCGCACCGGCTCCAGGTCGTAGTGCACCCCGTCGAAGCCGAGGTCCAGCACCTGCCCGGCCGCCCAGGCGATCCGCCCGCGCACCGTCGGATCGTCCAGATCGAGCCCCTCCTTCTCCGGCCGCACGACATCGCCCAGCCAGGAGTGGACGCGCAGCCGGCGCAGCAAGCGGTGCACCTCGTCGACGAACTGACGCGCCCTCGGGTACCGCTCGGCCGGGAGCGAGCCGTCGTGCTCCAGCGGCCCGGTGTGCACGTACAGGTCGCGCACTCCTGTCCCGGCGAGCAGCCGCGTCAACTCGGTGACGTCGGCTTCCCCCTTGCGCCCGTCCACCCAGGCGTGCCCGAGCCAGACCGCGTCCCGTCCCCTGGTCAGGGCCTGCGCCGAGGGCTCGCCGGTGTACTCCATCCGCAGCGCGGCGGCCGCCGTCGCGAGCGGAAGCAGCGTCAGGACCGAGCCCAGCAGCAGTGCCAGCAGGGCGCAGTACGCGGCCCTCCGCCACCGCGTCGAACCTGACCACGTCCGCCGGAATTTCTTGATCATCCGTCCTCCTCGTGGAAGGCGCACGCTCAGGATGCGGAACGGGTTCCCGACCTTGGCCGTGGTCCGGCTACCCTGACCGCGTGCCTCCCGTACACGGACGGGTCGCATAGCCGACAGCCGTCGCACCCAGGGAGTAGCCCCATGGCCACCGCCGTCCCCTTTTCCGCCCCGCAGGACCGCGCGAAGGAGCAGGACCGCGCGAACGAACTGCGCGAAGCCCTCGCCACCCGCGTGGTGGTGGCCGACGGTGCGATGGGCACCATGCTCCAGGCCCAGGAGCCGAGCCTCGAGGACTTCCAGCAGCTCGAGGGCTGCAACGAGATCCTCAACGTGACCCGCCCCGACATCGTGCGCTCGGTCCACGACGCCTACTTCGAGGTCGGTGTCGACTGCGTCGAGACCAACACCTTCGGCACCAACTACTCGGCGCTGGGCGAGTACGAGATCTCCGACCGGATCTTCGAGCTCTCCGAGGCCGGTGCCCGGATCGCCCGCGAGGCGGCGGACGACTTCACCGCCCGGGACGGCCGCACCCGTTGGGTGCTCGGCTCGATCGGCCCCGGCACCAAGCTGCCGACCCTGGGCCACGCCCCGTACGAGACGCTCCGGGACGGCTTCCAGCAGAACGCGGCGGGCCTGATCGCCGGCGGCGCCGACGCGCTGCTGGTGGAGACCAGCCAGGACCTGCTGCAGACCAAGGCGGCCATCCTCGGCTGCAAGGCCGCGCTGGCCGAAGCCGGCCTCGACCTGCCGATCCTGGCCCAGGTCACCGTCGAGACCACCGGCACCATGCTGCTGGGCTCCGAGATCGGCGCCGCGCTCACCGCGCTGGAGCCGCTCGGCATCGACTACATCGGGATGAACTGCGCCACCGGCCCGGCCGAGATGAGCGAGCACCTGCGCTACCTGGCGAAGAACGCCAGGGTCGGCCTCTCCTGCATGCCGAACGCGGGGCTCCCGGTGCTCGGCAAGGACGGCGCGCACTACCCGCTGAGCCCGGTCGAGCTGGCCGACGCGCACGACACCTTCACCACCGAGTACGGCCTCTCGCTGGTCGGCGGCTGCTGCGGCACCACCCCCGAGCACCTGCGCGCCGTGGTGGAGCGGGTCCAGGGCCGCCCGGTGGTGGCCCGCGACCCGCAGCCCGAGCCCTCCGCCTCCTCGCTCTACCAGCCGGTGCCGTTCCGTCAGGACATCTCCTACCTGGCGATCGGCGAGCGCACCAACGCCAACGGGTCCAAGAAGTTCCGCGACGCGATGCTCGCCCAGGACTGGCAGGCCTGCGTCGAGATCGCCCGCGAGCAGATCCGGGACGGCTCGCACATGCTCGACCTCTGCGTCGACTACGTCGGCCGGGACGGCGTGGCCGACATGAAGGAGATCGCCGGCCGCCTGGCCACCGCCTCCACCCTGCCGATCGTGCTGGACTCCACCGAGCCGCAGGTGCTGCGGGCCGGCCTGGAGGCGCTCGGCGGCCGCGCGGTGCTCAACTCGGTGAACTACGAGGACGGCGACGGCCCGGAGACCCGGTTCGGCCGGATCGCCTCGCTGGCCCGGGAGCACGGGGCCGGCCTGATCGCGCTGACCATCGACGAGGAGGGCCAGGCCCGCACCGCCGAGACCAAGGTGGCCATCGCCGAGCGCCTGATCGCCCAGCTCACCACCGAGTACGGCATCGACGAGGGCTCGATCCTGGTCGACTGCCTGGCCTTCACCCTGGGCACCGGCCAGGAGGAGTCCCGCCGCGACGGCATCGAGACCATCGAGGCGATCCGCGAGCTGAAGCGCCGTCACCCGGCTGTCCAGACCACCCTCGGCCTCTCCAACATCTCCTTCGGCCTCAGCCCGGCCGCCCGCCAGGTGGTCAACTCGGTCTTCCTCAACGAGTGCGTCGAGGCGGGCCTCGACTCGGCGATCGTGCACGCCTCCAAGATCCTGCCGATGGCCCGGATCCCCGAGGGCCGGCGCGAGGTCGCGCTCGACCTGGTCTACGACCGCCGGGCCGAGGGCTACGACCCGCTGCAGAAGCTGCTGGAGCTCTTCGAGGGCGTCAGCGCCGCCTCCAACGCGGCCTCCAAGGCCGAGGAGCTGGCCGCCCTCCCGCTGGACGAGCGCCTCCAGCGCCGGATCATCGACGGTGAGCGCAAGGGCCTGGAGGCCGACCTGGACGAGGCCCTGACGGAGCGTCCGGCCCTCGACATCGTCAACACCACCCTGCTCGCGGGCATGAAGGTGGTCGGCGAGCTGTTCGGCTCCGGCCAGATGCAGCTGCCCTTCGTGCTCCAGTCCGCCGAGGTGATGAAGACCGCGGTGGCCTACCTGGAGCCGCACATGGAGAAGTCCGACGACGAGGGCAAGGGCACCATCGTGCTCGCCACCGTCAAGGGCGACGTCCACGACATCGGCAAGAACCTGGTCGACATCATCCTGTCCAACAACGGCTACACCGTGGTCAACCTGGGCATCAAGCAGCCCGTCTCGGCGATCCTGGACGCCGCCCAGGAGCACCGCGCCGACGTGATCGGGATGTCCGGCCTGCTGGTGAAGTCCACCGTCATCATGAAGGAGAACCTGGAGGAGCTGAACCAGCGTCAGCTGGCCGCCCAGTTCCCGGTGATCCTCGGCGGCGCCGCGCTCACCCGCGCCTACGTCGAGCAGGACCTGCACGAGATCTACGAGGGCGAGGTCCGCTACGCCCGGGACGCCTTCGAGGGCCTGCGCCTGATGGACGCGCTGATCGCGGTCAAGCGCGGCGTCCCCGGTGCCGCGCTGCCGGAGCTGCGCCAGCGCCGGCACGCCCGGGTCGAGGTCCAGGAGCCGGAGGAGGTGAACCTCGGTCAGATCCGTTCGGACGTGGCGGTGGACAACCGCATCCCCGCCCCGCCGTTCTGGGGCGACCGGATCGTCAAGGGCGTCCCGTTCGCGGACTACTCCTCCTGGCTGGACGAGGACGCGCTCTTCAAGGGCCAGTGGGGCCTCAAGGCCGCCCGGGCCGGCGAGGGCCCGTCCTACGAGGAGCTGGTGGAGACCGAGGGCCGCCCCCGCCTGCGGATGTGGCTGGACCGGCTGCAGACCGAGGGCTGGCTGGAGGCCGCCGTGGTCTACGGCTACTTCCCGGCCGCCTCCAAGGGCGACGACCTGCTGGTCTACAACGCGGACGGCACCGAGCGCACCCGCTTCACCTTCCCGCGTCAGCGCCGCGGTCGCCGCCTCTGCCTGGCCGACTTCTTCCGCCCGGAGGAGAGCGGCGAGAAGGACGTGCTCGGCCTCCAGGTGGTCACCATGGGGAACCGGATCTCCGAGGCGGCCAACGAGCTCTTCGCCGCCAATGCGTACCGGGACTACCTGGAGCTGCACGGCCTCTCGGTCCAACTGGCCGAGGCCCTGGCCGAGTTCTGGCACGCCCGGGTCCGTTTCGAGCTGGGCTTCGGCGACGAGGACCCGCAGGACGTCAAGGACATGTTCCAGCTCAAGTACCGCGGCGCGCGGTTCTCGCTCGGCTACGGGGCCTGCCCCGAGCTGGAGGACCGGGCCAAGATCGCCGACCTGCTGAAGCCGGAGCGGATCGGGGTCGTGCTCTCCGAGGAGTTCCAGCTCCACCCGGAGCAGTCGACGGACGCGATCGTGATCCACCACCCCGAGGCGAAGTACTTCAACGCGCGCTAGCTGTATTGACCCGCGGGGTTGTTGACGCGGCTGATCGGTGGTTGTCCTCCGATGGCGGTGTGGCAGCGATGGTAGTTGTAGCGGTGGAGGAAGTCGGGGAGCGCTTCGGTTCGTTCCTGGTTGCTGGCGTAGGGGCGTTGGTAGGCCCATTCGTCGAGCAGGGTGCGGTTGAAGCGCTCCACCTTGCCGTTGGTCTGCGGCCGGTAGGGGCGGGTGCGTTTGTGGGTGATGCCGGATGCCCGCAGGGTGTCGCGCCACAGGTGTGACTTGTAGCAGGAGCCGTTGTCGGTCAGGACTCGTTCGACGGTGATGCCGAGGACGGCGAAGAACCGCTCGGCCCGGCGCCAGAAGCCGGCGGCGGTCTCCTTGCGCTCGTCGGGCAGGATCTCGCTGTATGCCAGCCGGGTGTGGTCGTCGACGGCGGTGTGGACGAAGCTGTAGCCGATCACCGGGTGGCAGTTGCGGCGCTCGCGTGTGGTGGAGTGCCGGTTGTTCTCGCCGGACTGGCGGTCCATCACGCGGTGGCCGCCGCCGTCGGGGATGTTGCCGAGCTTCTTGATGTCGACGTGGACCAGCTCGCCGGGACGCTCGCGTTCGTAGCGGCGGATGACCTGGCCGGTGGGTCGGTCCATGAAGCGCAGGCGGTTCAGGCCGTGGCGGGTCAGGACCCGGTGGACGGTGGAGGCCGGGATGCCGAGGATCGGGCCGATCCTGGCGGGGCCGAGCTTGCGTTCTTGGCGCAGGGCGCACACCTTCGCCTCCACGGCGGTGGGTGTGCGGTGCGGTGTCGTGTGCGGGCGGCTGGGGCGGTCGTGCAGGCCCGCGTCGCCTTCGGCTCGCCAGCGGCGCATCCACTTGTGGGCGGTGGTGCGGGATATGCCCATCTCGGCGGCTATGTGGGCGACCGGGCGGCCCGCGGCGACGCGCTCGACCAGGAGCCGCCTGCCGTGCACGGTCAGCCGGGCATTACGGTGGGGCACGAAGACCTCCGATGGGTGCAGTCCTAGACAGCTCCACCACATCGGAGGTCTTCACCTTTGAGCAAGCCCAACCACCGTCAACAACGCTCGTGGTCAATACAGCTAGCGCGGGGAACGACTGCCCGGGGAACGGCGAGTGCTTCAACGGGAGGTAACGAGGTAGCCGCGTTCCGTTCGTGTCGTTCCGGCGCACGGGGCGTATCCTGGATCACCCTGAACGGGCCGGTCCGCTCACCGCGGACCGGCCTGCGTCATCTCCGGGGACGCCCGCCGACGGGAAGGACGCCCACCATGACCACGATCTCCACCGCCACCCAGCTGCCGGGCCGGGGCAACGGGCTCGACCCGCAGGCCGTCCTGTTGGACATGGACGGCACCCTGGTCGACACCGAGCACTTCTGGTGGCAGGCGGAGGCCACGCTCTTCGCCGAGCTCGGCCACGAGCTGAACGAGGCGGACCGCGAGCACGTGGTCGGAGGTCCGATGAGCCGCGTCCTCGACTACCTGATCTCGACCACCGGGGTGACGCTGTCCCCGGCCGAGCTCACGGTGCTGGTCAACCAGCGCTTCGTGGACCTGCTGGCCGGCGGCGTCCCGCTGATGCCGGGGGCCGAGCGGCTGCTCAACACCCTGGCCGCGCACGGCATCCCGGCCGCCCTGGTCTCCGCCTCGCACCGGCACGTGATCGACATCGTGCTGGAGAGCCTGGGCCGCCACCACTTCGCCTTCACGCTGGCCGGCGACGAGGTGGCCCGCACCAAGCCCCACCCCGACCCGTACCTGGCCGCGGCGGCCCGTCTGGGTGCGGACCCGGCCCGCTGCGTGGTGGTGGAGGACGCCCCGACCGGGGTCCGCTCCGCCGAGGCGGCCGGCTGCCCGGTGATCGCGGTGCCCTCGGTGGCGCCGATCGAGCCGGCCCCGGGCCGGACGGTAATCGGTTCGCTGGAGCAGCTCGACCTCGATCTGCTGCGCTCGGTGGTGGCCGCCCGGGTGTGACCTCGGGCGTGAGCTCGGGTGTGGGCCTTGGCATGAGCCGGGCGTAAGGGGCATGGCGACCGATGTGACTTTGCCCACCCTCGGCGATGGCGAGGTCCCGCCAGTGCGGGACGAATCGGTCATTATCTGACAAGACGTCAAGGTTTCGGCTCGGACGGGCCGTTTGGTGATCACTGCCGGTGATATTCGTACAAGTTCGATGTGGCACGCTTCATCGGGTTCAGTGACCCACGCCCGACCGCCGTGCGCCCTCACCCGGGCGGCGGCATTCGGCAGCCACCGGCTCACCGTCGGTCCGTCCGAGAAGGAACGTTCCCGCATGACTTCTGCCAACCGTCTGGCCGTACTGGCGTGTGCCACCCTGGTCGTCACTTCGGCCGCGGGCTGCGCCTCGGCCAAGAAGGTGGTCTCCGGCGGCGGCGACGACAAGGGCGCCATCACGATGGGGACGACCAACGTCACCAAGGTGCTCGACCCGGCCGGTGCCTACGACAACGGGGCCTGGCTGGTGCTCAACAACACCTTCCAGTCGCTGCTGAAGTTCCCGGCGGGCGCCTCCGTCCCGCAGCCCGACGCGGCGCAGTCCTGCGGCTTCGTCGGCAGCGGTGCCACCACCTACAAGTGCACCCTGCAGAGCGGTCTGAAGTTCTCCAACGGGCACCCGCTGACCGCCCAGGACGTGGTCTTCTCCGTCGAGCGGATGAAGAAGATCGCGGACGAGAACGGCCCGTCCAGCCTGCTCGCCACCGTCGAGAAGGTGACCGCCAAGGGCGACCTCGAGGTGGAGTTCCAGCTGAACACCCCGGACGCGGTGCTCCCGGCCAAGCTGGCCACGGCGGCCGGTTCGATCGTCGACCACCAGGTCTTCCCGGCCGACAAGCTGCTCCCCAACGACAAGCTGGTCGGTTCCGGTCCCTACAAGATCGACTCGATCGAGACCGGTGAGGGCGGCGGCCCGGCGAAGGTCACGCTGACCGCCAACGGCGACTACCGGGGCGAGGCCAAGCTCCAGAACAACAAGTTCGTCGTCCGCTACGTCGCCGAGGCCGAGCAGCTGAAGAGCGCCCTGGACTCCGGCGAAATCGACCTGGCCGACAACAGCCTCGACCCGGCCACCTCCGCCAAGCTGAAGGACGAGCAGCTGACCGGCGCGGGCAAGCTCAAGGTGGCCGAGGGCGACAGCGGCGAGACCCGCTTCATGGCCTTCAACACCAAGGACGCCGTCACCGGCAACGTGGCCGTCCGTCAGGCCGTCGCCCAGCTGCTGGACCGCAAGGTGCTGGCCCGCGACGTGTACGCGCGCACCGTTCAGCCGCTCTACTCGGTGGTCCCGGCCGGCATCACCGGCCACAACACCGCCTTCTTCGAGCGCTACGGCGAGCCGGACGTGAACAAGGCCAAGAAGCTGCTCGCCAACGCCAAGGTGCAGACCCCGGTGAAGTTCACCCTCACCTGGTCCCGCTCCCGCGCGGGCGACGCCGAGGCCAAGGAGATCAAGAAGCAGCTGGACGCCAGCGGTCTGTTCCAGGTGAACGTCCAGCAGGAGGCGGACTGGACGGCCTTCCAGAAGGGCTGGACGGACGGCACCTACCAGGCCTACACCGTCGGCTGGACCCCGGACTACGCGGACGCCGACAACTTCGTCGGCCCGCTGCTGGTGGACGGCGGCTCCTTCCACACCGGGTGGGACGACCCGAAGATCAGCCAGAAGTTGCTGCCGGAGAGCATCAAGCAGACCGACCGCAGCGCCGGCGGCGCCTACGGCCAGGTCCAGAACCTGGTGGCCGAGTCCGTCCCGATGCTCCCGATCTTCCAGAACAAGGCCTTCTACGCCTCGCGGACCGACATCACCGGGGTGGACAGCACGGTGGACACCACCGGCGTGTTCCGCTTCTGGGAGATCGGCCGCACCAAGAAGTGACGCCGCGGAGGTGACGGTCCGTCACCCCTGACACGACGAAGCCCGCCCGCTCCCGACGAGGAGCGGGCGGGCTTCGTCGTGTCGCGAGAGGCCGCTACTTCGAGAGGCCTCTGCTTGGAGAGGCCGCTACTGGGCGCCCGGCCGGACCAGGCCGCTCTCGTAGGCGTAGACCGCGGCCTGCACCCGGTCCCGCAGTTGGAGCTTGGTCAGCACGTGGCCGACGTGGGTCTTCACGGTGGTCTCGCTGACGTACAGCTCGCCGGCGATCTCCGCGTTGGAGAGGCCGCGGGCGACCAGCTTGAGCACCTCCAGCTCACGCTCCGTCAGGGCGGTGAGCGCCTGCGGCGGGGCCTCGTCGCCGGACGGCAGCCGGGTGGCGTACATGTCCAGCAGCCGCCGGGTGATCGAGGGCGCCAGCATCGCCGCGCCGTCGGCCACCACCCGGATCGCCTGCACCAGTTCCTCGGCCGGCACGTCCTTGAGCAGGAAGCCGCTGGCCCCCGCCCGGAGCGCCTCGACCACGTACTCGTCCAGGTCGAAGGTGGTCAGCACCAGCACCTTGGCCGGACCGTCCCGGCCGGGGCCGGCGATCCGGCGGGTGGCCTCGACCCCGTCCATCCGGGGCATCCGGATGTCCATCAGCACCACGTCCGGCTGGAGCGCGCGCACCTGGTCGAGCGCCTGCTGCCCGTCCCCGGCCTCGCCCACCACCACCAGGTCGGACTCGGCCTCCAGGATCATCCGGAAACCGGTTCGCAGCAGCGGCTGGTCGTCGACCAGCAGCACTCGGATCGTCACTCGGACTCCTTGCTCGTCTCTTCGCTCGTCCGCCCCGCGGTCGGAGGCAGCTCCGGCCGGGGGCCCTCGTCGGTCCGCCCCGCGGTCGGAAGCACGTCCGCCGCGGGGGTCTCGTCCTCGTTCGGCCGCCGCTGGAGCGGCAGCGGGTAGGGCGGGGGAGTGCCGCCGAACTCCGGGCAGCTGGCCTTGTGGTCGCACCAGTCGCAGAGCCGGTTCCGGGTGGCCGGGAAGTCCCCCGTGGCCACCGCCCGGTTGATGGTCTCCCAGAGCGCGGTGAGCTTGCGCTCCACCGCCAGCAGGTCGCCCTCGTCGGGGTCGTAGGTGACCACGTCGCCCCCGCCGCCCAGGTAGACCAGCTGGAGGCGCTTGGGCAGGACGCCCTTCCACCGCCAGACCACCAGGGCGTAGAACTTCATCTGGAACATCGCCTTGCCCTCGAAGTCCCGCGAGGGCGCGCGGCCGGTCTTGTAGTCCACCAGCCGGACCTCGCCGGTCGGGGCCACGTCCACCCGGTCGATGTAGCCGCGCAGCAGCAGGCCGGAGCCCAGCACCGTCTCCACGTAGAGCTCGCGCTCCACCGGGTGCAGCCGGGTCGGGTCCTCCAGCCGGAACCAACGGTCGATCAGCTTCTCGGCGTCGCCCAGCCAGCGGGTCAGCGCCGCGCCGTCCGGGTCGTCCGGGAACAGCCCGGCCAGCTCCGGCCGCTCGCCGAGCAGCCGCTCCCACTGCGGCCGGAGCAGACCGAGGGCCCGCTCCGGGGTCCGGTCGGCCGTCGGGCTGTCGAACAGCCGCTCCAGCACCGCGTGCACCACCGTGCCCCGGGTGGCCGCCGAGCTGGGCGGTTCCGGGAGCTTGTCGATCACCCGCAGCCGGTAGAGCAGCGGGCAGGTCATGAAGTCCCCGGCTCGGGAGGGCGAGAGCCCGGTCGGCGCCAGGGCCGGCCGGGGTACGGCGGTCGCTGCGGGCGCCTCGGCGGGGCGGTCGGTCTCGTGCTGCATACCCATGACCCTATTGCCCCCGGCTGCCATCCCGCCGTCACCCCACTGTCACGGCCGCTCCCGGACGTCCCGACCCGCCGGGGCCCGTCCACCGGGCGACGGTACGGACACGGGTCGGCAACGACGGGGGCACTCCGTGCGTTGACCGGGTACAGGACCGGCACGGCGCGCCACCGCACTCCACGGCGCAGCACAGCACGGCACGGCGCCGCACGGGCCGGACGGCCGGAACCGGCCGGAGATCACGTAGCGTGGCGCGATGGGGCCCGGACGGCGGGCGCCGCAGGACGACGAGGACGAAGGGACCGCGGTGAGCGAGAGCAGGGGTCAGCAGGAGCGGCCGAGCGGCATCCTGATGGGCCGTCCGTTCGGCGTGCCGGTCTACGTCACCCCCTCCTGGTTCGTGATCGCCGGACTGATCACCTGGATCTTCGGCGGCCAGCTGACCGAGGTGCTCCCGGAGCTGGGTGGTACCCGCTACCTGGTCTCCTTCTCCTTCGCGGTGGCCTTCTACGCCTCCGTCCTGGTGCACGAGCTGGCGCACACCGTGGTCGCGCTGCGGCAGAAGCTCAACCCGCGCCGGATCCAGCTCCAGTTCTTCGGCGGGGTCTCGGAGATCGAGAAGGAGGCCCCCACCCCGGCCCGGGAGTTCTGGCTGGCGTTCGTCGGCCCGCTGCTCTCGCTGGTCCTCGGCGGCCTGTTCTACCTGGCCTTCCTGGCGGTGCGCCCGGCCAGCGTGCCCGGCGTGCTGCTGGCCGGACTGTTCGTCAGCAACCTGGTGGTGGCCGCCTTCAACCTGCTGCCCGGCCTGCCGCTGGACGGCGGCCGCATCCTGCGGGCGCTGGTCTGGGGCCTGACGGGCCGTCCGATGACCGGCACGGTGGCCGCCGTGTGGGCCGGCCGGGTGCTGGCCCTGGTGGTGCTGATCGGGCTGCCGGTGCTGGCCGGGGCCCGCGGCGGCGTCGAGCGTTCGACCGCCGACAGCCTGATCGACAGCGTGCTGGCCGCGATCCTCGCGGTGATCATCTGGAACGGCGCCGGCGGCGCCCTGCGCAACGCCCGCCTCAAGCAGGCCCTGCCCGGCCTGCGGCCCGTCGGGCTGGCCCGCCGGGCGGTGCAGGTCACCGCCGACACCCCGCTCGGCGAGGCCATCCGGCGGGCCCGGGAGGCCGAGGCCGGGGCGATGGTGGTGGTGGACGGCCGGGGCGAGCCGACCGGCCTGGTCAAGGAGGCGGCGGTGAACGCCGTCCCGGAGCACCGCCGCCCGTGGGTGCAGGTCGGCGCGCTGGCCCGCGACCTCGAACCGGGCCTGCGGCTGGGCACCGACCTGTCGGGGGAGGAGCTGCTGGCCGCGCTGCGGAGCACCCCCGCCACCGAGTACCTGGTGGTCCGCCCGGACGGCGCCGTCTACGGGGTGCTCACCCTGACCGACCTGGAGCGCTACCTCAGCACCGCGATGAACCGTCGCTGAGCCGTCGCTGAGCCGTCGCCGATCCACCGCCGAGCCGTCGCTGAACCGCCGCTGATCCACTGCCGAGCCGCTACCAGGCCGCTGCCGATCCGCCCCCGCAGGCCCGCTGGTCGGAGGCGCTCCCCGGGTCCCTTAGGATTGCCGTCATGTCCGAACCGACCGGTGCCACCCGCCGACGCGGGCCCTTCCAGGTCGGGGACCAGGTCCAGCTGACCGACCCCAAGGGCCGCCACTACACGTTCACGCTCCAGGCCGGGAACCAGTTCCACACCCACAAGGGTGCGTTCCCCCACGACGAGCTGATCGGCGCCCCCGAGGGCACTGTCGTGCGCACCACGGGGAACGTCCCGTACCTCGCGCTGCGCCCCCTGCTCCCCGACTACGTCCTCTCCATGCCCCGCGGCGCCGCCGTGATCTACCCCAAGGACGCGGGGCAGATCCTGGCCATGGCCGACATCTTCGCGGGCGCCCGCGTGGTCGAGGCGGGCGTCGGCTCCGGCGCGCTCTCCACGTACCTGCTGCGCGCCGTCGGTGACACCGGCATGCTCGCCTCGTACGAGCGCCGCCAGGACTTCGCCGACATCGCGCAGAGCAACGTCGAGCGCTACTTCGGCGGATCGCACCCGGCCTGGAAGCTGACGGTGGGTGACCTCCAGGACAACTTGGTGGAGACCGACGTCGACCGCGTCATCCTCGACATGCTCGCCCCGTGGGAGTGCCTGGACGTCGCCTCCAAGGCGCTCGTCCCCGGCGGCCTGATCTGCTGCTACGTGGCCACCACCACGCAGATGTCGAAGACCGTCGAGGCGCTCCGGGAGCACGGCACCTTCACCGAGCCGCAGGCCTGGGAGACCATGGTCCGCACCTGGCACCTGGAGGGCCTCGCGGTCCGCCCGGACCACCGGATGATCGGCCACACCGGCTTCCTGCTCACCGCCCGCCGCCTGGCCGACGGGGTCGAGCCGCCGCTGCGCCGCCGCCGCCCCGCCAAGGGCGCGTACGGCGAGGACTACGACAACGGCACTCCGGAGCCGAGCCTCGCCGAGCGCGCGGCCGCCCGTGCCGCCGCGAAGGCCGAGACCGAGTAACCGCCGACCGAACGACCGGAGGGCGTACCCCGCACGCGGGGTACGCCCTCCGTCGGTTCCGGGGACGGGGAGTGCCGGGTCCTGACACCCGCCCGGGCGTGGGATGATGCTGCCTCACATGCCACCCCGCCCTGGAGGGGACTGCCTGGTGGAACGCGCGGCCGAGACGGTGCAGATGACGACGGTTCAGACGGATCCGAGCGGGACGGAATCCGAACGGAAGTCCGGCCGGAGCCGGATACGCCACTGGGTGCTGGTCGCGGCGGCCACCGCCGCCCTGGTCGCCGCAGGCCTGGCCGCGGCCCCGGCCGGTGGCGTGGTCCGGCCCGCCGCACGCCCCGGCGCGGCACCGACCGCCGCCAAGGCCCCGGCCGCGCTGCCGAAGGAAGCCGCGCCGGACCCGGCCAAGGCGGTCCTGCCGCTCGACTGCGGCCCGTTCCCGGTGAAGGTCTCGCTCAGCTTCGCGGCCCTGTTGGACGGCCGCCCCAGCACCGTCCTGGCCGCCCACTGCGACGCCGGCAACGGCACCCCGCCGGACGGGGTCTACCTGCTGACCAACGGTCAGGACGGCCGCCCGCAGGTCGCCGCGACCCTCCTGGAGGAATCGGCGGGCCGCACCGTCACCGAGCTCAAGCTGCGCAGCGACGGCACCCTGACCGCCCGCGCCAAGGGCTACTCCAGCGACGAGGTGCCGCGCTACGCGCCGGACCTGCTGGTCTCGCTCTCCTGGCGGCAGAAGGCCGGCGGCGGCTGGCTCCGCACCGAGAACTCGGAACCCGCCGCCACTGCCTGAGCCGACGTCAGGCCACTGCCTGAGCCGACGTCAGGCCACCACCCGGGCCGCGGTCAGGCCACCGCCCGGGCCGGCGTCTCCGACGTCAGTCCGCGTCCGGCCCGTACACCTCGACCCGGTCGCTCACCCGGCGCACGTGGATGCAGTCGCCGGGGCACTCCTTGGCCGAGTCCACGACGTCCTGAAGCAGCGTCAGCGGCACGGGCGCGGTCTCGCCCGGCTGCTGGCGCAGCTCGTCGTCGTCGCCCTTCACGTAGGCCAGGCCGTCGATGTCCAACTCGAAGACCTCCGGGGCGTACTGGACGCAGATGCCGTCCCCGGTGCAGAGATCCTGATCGATCCAGACTTCCAGTGCTTCCTGGGTCTCCGACATGTCCCCTACCGCTCCTTCTGGCGAACTCCACGTACCGCGCCGGACACCGCCCGGTCACGATCGGACACCGAGCCTACCCGTCGGCCGCATTAGCGGGCCGACGGTGGGTATCCACTCAGCACGGGGGGCAGCATCCGAGCGCGAAGATCGGACACGCCCGGCCTTCTTTCTGATCTACGGGTTTACCCGGCAGGAATGAAGGTAGGTTTGGGTCGTCCAGCTCCCCCAGGAGGAGGTGAGGACCGTGGCATCCCACGATGACGACTACAACCGCAGCGCCGGCCGGCCCGCACGGGGTTCCGACGACCCGGCGGCTCAGGTCTCGTACCTCGAGCAGGAGATCGCCGTCCTGCGCCGCAAGCTCGCCGACTCACCGCGCAATTCGAGGATCCTCGAAGACCGCATCGTCGAGCTCCAGAGCAACCTGGCCGGTGTGACCGCCCAGAACGAACGGCTCGTCTCCACGCTCCGGGAGGCCCGCGACCAGATCGTGGCCCTCAAGGAGGAGGTGGACCGGCTGGCCCAGCCGCCCGCCGGGTTCGGCACCTTCCTCAGCCGGAACGAGGACGGCACGGCCGACATCTTCACCGGTGGCCGCAAGCTGCGGGTGAACGTCAGCCCCAGCGTCGACCTCGACGAGCTCCGCCGCGGCCAGGAGGTGATGCTCAACGAGGCGCTGAACGTCGTGGACGCGCTCGCCTTCGAGAGCATCGGCGACATCGTCACCCTCAAGGAGGTGCTGGAGGACGGCGAGCGAGCGCTGGTCACCGGGCACACCGACGAGGAGCGGGTGGTCCGGCTCGCCGAGCCGCTGCGCGAGCTGACGCTGCGTCCGGGCGACGCGCTCCTGCTGGAGCCGCGTTCCGGCTACGTGTACGAGGTGGTCCCGAAGGCCGAGGTCGAGGAGCTGGTCCTCGAGGAGGTCCCGGACATCGACTACCGCCAGATCGGCGGTCTGGGCAACCAGATCGAGCAGATCCGGGACGCGGTCGAGCTGCCGTACCTGCACGCGGACCTGTTCAAGGAGTACGAGCTCCGGCCGCCGAAGGGCGTCCTGCTCTACGGCCCGCCCGGCTGCGGCAAGACGCTGATCGCCAAGGCGGTGGCCAACTCGCTGGCCAAGAAGGTCGCCGAGGTGACCGGCCGGCCGCAGGGCAAGAGCTACTTCCTGAACATCAAGGGCCCCGAGCTGCTCAACAAGTACGTCGGCGAGACCGAGCGGCAGATCCGCCTGGTCTTCCAGCGGGCCCGGGAGAAGGCCAGCGAGGGCACGCCCGTCATCGTCTTCTTCGACGAGATGGAGTCCCTCTTCCGCACCCGTGGGTCGGGCGTCAGCTCGGACGTGGAGAACACCATCGTCCCGCAGCTGCTCGCCGAGATCGACGGCGTGGAGGGCCTGGAGAACGTCATCGTGATCGGCGCCTCGAACCGCGAGGACATGATCGACCCGGCGATCCTGCGGCCCGGCCGCCTGGACGTCAAGATCAAGATCGAGCGCCCGGACGCCGAGGCCGCGAAGGACATCTTCTCCAAGTACCTCAAGGACTCGCTGCCGTTCCACCCGGACGACCTCAAGGAGCACGAGGGCTCCGTCGAGGCGACCGTCGGCGGCATGATCCAGGCCGTGGTCGAGCGGATGTACACCGAGACCGAGGAGAACCGCTTCCTGGAGGTCACCTACGCCAACGGTGACAAGGAGGTCCTGTACTTCAAGGACTTCAACTCCGGCGCGATGATCCAGAACATCGTCGACCGGGCGAAGAAGATGGCCATCAAGGCCTTCCTCGACACCGGCCAGCACGGCCTGCGGGTGGCGCACCTGCTCGCCGCCTGCGTGGACGAGTTCAAGGAGAACGAGGACCTGCCCAACACCACCAACCCGGACGACTGGGCCCGGATCTCCGGCAAGAAGGGCGAGCGCATCGTCTTCATCCGGACCCTGGTCACCGGCAAGCAGGGTGCCGAGTCCGGCCGCTCCATCGACACCGTGGCCAACACGGGTCAGTACCTGTAAGACGCCCGTCCCACCGTCCGGCTGCGGGCCCCTCACCCGGGGTCCGCAGCCGGACGGCGCGTCTTGGGACACCACCGGAACCCGGGCAAGGAGGGCCGCATGACCGTACGGCGCGTGATGGGGATCGAGACCGAGTACGGCATCTCGGTGCCGGGCCACCCGAACGCCAACGCGATGCTCACCTCGTCCCAGATCGTCAACGCCTACGCGGCCGCGATGCACCGGGCGCGACGGGCCCGCTGGGACTTCGAGGAGGAGAACCCGCTGCGCGACGCGCGCGGCTTCGACCTCGCACGTGACGTGGCGGACGCCAGCCAGCTGACCGACGAGGACATCGGCCTGGCCAACGTCATCCTCACCAACGGCGCCCGGTTCTACGTGGACCACGCGCACCCCGAGTACAGCTCCCCGGAGATCACCAACCCGCGCGACGCGGTGCTCTGGGACAAGGCCGGCGAGCGGATCATGGCCGAGGCCGCGGCCCGCGCCCTGGAGCTGCCGAACGGCCAGCGGATCAACCTCTACAAGAACAACACGGACAACAAGGGCGCCTCCTACGGCACCCACGAGAACTACCTGATGCAGCGGTCGACGCCGTTCGCCGACATCGTCCGCCACCTCACCCCCTTCTTCGTCTCCCGGCAGGTGGTCACCGGCGCCGGCCGGGTGGGCCTGGGCCAGGAGGGCGGCGCGGACGGCTTCCAGATCAGCCAGCGGGCGGACTACTTCGAGGTCGAGGTCGGCCTGGAGACCACCCTCAAGCGCCCGATCATCAACACCCGGGACGAGCCGCACGCGGACGCCGAGAAGTACCGCCGGCTGCACGTGATCATCGGTGACGCCAACCTCTCGGAGATCTCCACCTACCTCAAGCTGGGCACCACCGCGCTGGTCCTGACGATGATCGAGGACGGCTTCATCACCGCCGACCTGGCCGTCGACCAGCCGGTCCGGACCCTGCACCGGGTCTCCCACGACCCGACCCTGCAGTACCTCGTCCAGCTGCGCAGCGGACGGAAGCTGACGGCCGTCCAGCTCCAGATGGAGTACTTCGAGCTGGCCCGCAAGTACGTCGAGGACCGCTACGGCCAGGACGCCGACGAGCAGACCGTGGACGTGCTGCTGCGCTGGGAGGACGTGCTCAACCGGCTGGAGAACGACCCCATGAGCCTGTCCAAGCAGCTGGACTGGGTCGCCAAGAAGGAGATCCTGGAGGGCTACCGCCAGCGCGACGGCCTGGACTGGGACAACCCCCGGCTGCACCTGGTCGACCTCCAGTACAGCGACGTGCGGCCCGACAAGGGCCTCTACAACCGCCTGGTGGCCCGCGGCCGGTTCGACCGGCTGCTGACCGAGGAGCAGGTCACCCGGGCGGTCTCCAAGCCCCCGGAGGACACCCGGGCGTACTTCCGCGGCCGCTGTCTGGAGCAGTACGCCGACCACGTGGCGGCCGCCTCCTGGGACTCCGTCATCTTCGACCTGCCGGGGCGGGACTCGCTCCAGCGGGTGCCGACCCTGGAGCCGCTGCGGGGCACCCGCAGCCACGTGAAGGACCTGCTGGACCGCTGCCGCACGGCGGAGGACCTGCTCCGGGTGCTGTCCGGCGGGTAACGTCTCGATCACCAGGGGTGAAATTTCCCCGAAAAGGGAATCATCCTGACGAGGCACCGACGTTGTACGGAAACCGGAAGCGGATGTCGTGGCCGGTGGATAGTGTCTGACCAACCGAGCGAGCGGGGTGAGGGAAATGGCCAGCAAGGACACCGACGGCGGTCAGCAGCGGGCGAGCCGTTCCTCCGAGGAGGTCGAGGAGCAGGCGGTCGACGCGCAGGCGTCCGACGACCTCAAGGAGCGCCAGGAGAAGCTCAGCGACGACGTCGACGCGGTGCTCGACGAAATCGACGACGTCCTCGAGTCGAACGCGGAGGACTTCGTCCGTCAGTTCGTGCAGAAGGGCGGCCAGTAGCCGTCCTCCGTCAACTCAGCCGCGCGCGGCAATCCCGTGGGAATTCCCCCGGGGTTGCCGCGCGCGGACTATCGGACGGCCGTTTCGACGCCCAGGGAGAACCGGCCGCCGCCGAGGTGGTTGAGGGGCGAAGAAGAACGGGTAGTGTCCGGTTCACACAGCGCCAGTTGATCTACCTGGAAGGAATCGAGTGGAAGCCAACACTGGTGGCACCGGGCGTCTACCGGCTGCCTTCCTGACCCCGGGTTCGTCGTCGTTCATCGACTTCCTCGCGCAGCACTCGCCGGAGCTGCTGCCCGGCCGCCGCACCCTGCCGGAGGGCCTCACCATCGAGGCGCCGCACGGCACCACCATCGTCTCGGCGGTCTTCGACGGCGGCGTGGTGCTCGCCGGCGACCGCCGCGCCACCATGGGGAACGTGATCGCCCAGCGGGACATCGAGAAGGTGTTCCCGGCCGACGAGTACAGCGCGGTGGGCATCGCGGGCACCGCCGGCCTGGCGGTCGAGATGGTCCGGCTGTTCCAGCTGGAGCTGGAGCACTACGAGAAGATCGAGGGCACCGTGCTCTCCCTGGAGGGCAAGGCCAACCGGCTCACCACGATGATCCGGGGCAACCTCGGGATGGCCATGCAGGGCCTGGCCGTGGTCCCGATGTTCGCCGGCTACGACCTCAACCTCGGCCGCGGCCGGATCTTCACCTACGACGTCACCGGCGGCCGGTCCGAGGAGCGGGGCTTCGCCGCCACCGGCTCCGGCTCGGTCTTCGCCCGGGGCTCGATGAAGAAGCTCTACCGCCCCGACCTGACCCCCGAGCAGGCCTCCACCCTGGTGGTCCAGGCGCTCTACGACGCGGCCGACGACGACTCCGCCACCGGCGGTCCGGACCTGGCCCGCAAGATCTACCCGATCGTCTCGCTGATCACCGAGGACGGCTTCCGCCGCCTCACCGAGGACGAGGTCGCCGAGATCGCGGTCTCCATCACCGACCAGCGCCGGGAGCACCCCAACGGGCCGCAGGCCCCCCTCCTCTAGTCCGCCACCACCTCCCAGGAAGGGGACGGCCAGGTGTCCACACCGTTCTACGTCTCGCCCCAGCAGGCCATGGCGGACCGCGCCGAGTACGCCCGCAAGGGCATCGCCCGCGGCCGCAGCGTGGTCGTGCTGACCTACGCCGAGGGCATCGTCTTCGTCGCGGAGAACACCTCGCGGGCGCTGCACAAGGTCTCCGAGATCTACGACCAGATCGCCTTCGCCGCGGTCGGCCGCTACAACGAGTTCGAGAACCTGCGGATCGGCGGCGTGCGCTACGCCGACCTGCGCGGCTACTCCTACGACCGGGCCGACGTGACCGCCCGCGGGCTGGCCAACGTCTACGCCCAGACCCTGGGCACCATCTTCTCCTCGGTCGGCGAGAAGCCGTACGAGGTGGAGCTGATCGTGGCCGAGGTCGGCCGCACCGCCGAGGACGACCAGATCTACCGGCTCACCCCCGACGGCTCGGTGGTGGACGAGAAGAACGCCGTGGTGGTCGGCGGGAACGCGGACTCGATCGGCAACTACCTCGGCCAGAAGCACCAGCCCGGGCTCAGCCTGGCCGGTGCGCTCAAGCTGGCCGTCGACGGCCTGGCCCGGGACCCGAACGGCGGCACGCCGCGGGCCCTGACGCCGGATCAGCTGGAGGTCGCGGTCCTGGACCGCACCCGCTTCCAGAAGCGGAAGTTCAAGCGGGTGCTGGGCGGGCAGCTGAGCCGCCTGCTGGCGGGCGACGAGTCGGCCGCCGCCGAGGAGAGCACCGAGGAGTAGGGAGCGGCGGGAGCCCCCGGCGGGGGCTCCCGCTCCACCGAGGCGATTTGACGGACCGTCGGCCGCCCCGGGGTTTCGGAAGGCCCTCGAACAGAGAAGAGATGCCTCATGGACCGTCGAATCTTCGGGATCGAGAACGAGTACGGCGTCACCTGCACCTTCCGGGGGCAGCGCCGCCTGTCGCCGGACGAGGTGGCCCGGTACCTCTTCCGCCGCGTTGTCTCCTGGGGCCGCAGCAGCAACGTCTTCCTGCGCAACGGCGCCCGCCTCTACCTGGACGTGGGCTCCCACCCCGAGTACGCCACCCCCGAGTGCGACGACGTCACCGAGCTGGTGACGCACGACAAGGCCGGCGAGCGGATCCTCGAGGGCCTGCTGGTGGACGCCGAGCGGCGCCTGCACGAGGAGGGCATCGCCGGGGACGTCTACCTCTTCAAGAACAACACCGACTCGGCCGGGAACTCCTACGGCTGCCACGAGAACTACCTGGTGGCCCGGCACGGCGAGTTCTCCCGGCTGGCCGACGTGCTGATCCCCTTCCTGGTCACCCGGCAGCTGATCTGCGGCGCGGGCAAGGTGCTGCAGACCCCGCGCGGCGCGGTCTACTGCGTCAGCCAGCGGGCCGAGCACATCTGGGAGGGCGTCAGCTCCGCCACCACCCGCTCGCGCCCGATCATCAACACCCGGGACGAGCCGCACGCGGACGCCGAGCGGTACCGCCGGCTGCACGTGATCGTCGGCGACTCCAACATGTCCGAGACCACCACCCTGCTCAAGGTGGGCTCCACCGACCTGGTGCTGCGCCTGATCGAGGCCGGCGTGGTGATGCGCGACCTGACGCTGGAGAACCCGATCCGGGCCATCCGCGAGGTCAGCCACGACCTCACCGGGACCCACCAGGTCCGGCTCGCCAACGGCCGCGAGGCCAGCGCGCTGGACATCCAGGAGGAGTACTACTCCAAGGCGCTGGAGTTCGCCGACCGCAAGGGCATCAACACCGGCACCATCGCCAAGGTGCTGGAGCTCTGGGGCCGCACCCTGGAGGCCGTCCGCAGCGGGAACTTCGACAGCGTCTCCACCGAGATCGACTGGATCATGAAGCACCAGCTGATCGAGCGGTACCGGGCCAAGCACAACATGGGGATGTCCAACCCCCGGGTGGCCCAGATCGACCTGGCGTACCACGACATCCACCGCCGCCGCGGCCTGTTCTACCTGCTCCAGAACAAGGGCCAGGCCGAGCGGATCACCACCGACCTGAAGACCTTCGAGGCCAAGTCGGTGCCCCCGCAGACCACCCGGGCCCGGCTGCGCGGCGACTTCATCCGCAAGGCGCAGGAGCAGCGCCGCGACTTCACCGTCGACTGGGTGCACCTGAAGCTGAACGACCAGGCGCAGCGCACCGTGCTCTGCAAGGACCCGTTCCGCTCGGTGGACGAGCGGGTGGAGAAGCTGATCGCGGGGATGTAGGCGGGTGCCGAGCGGGGTGCCTGCGGAGCGGCGGGCGGATCGGGCAATACGCTGCGGGCAGGCACCGCTCCGTACTTGACCGACAGTTAGGAACACCGTGCGCCGCACCGCCGGTCCGCTCGCCGTCCTGCCGCTCCTCCTGATCGCCGCCTGCGGCAGTGACGGCACGCCGTCCCAGGGGGCCACCGGCACCGCCTCGGCCTCCGCCACGGCGGTGCCGAGCCCGGTGGCCTCGGCCTCCCCGATGCCCACGGTCTCCGGGAGCTTCGGCAGCAAGGCGACCATCACGCTGCCCGCCGGCCAGCCCAGCGGCCAGTTCGTGGTGAACACGGTGATCGAGGGGGAGGGCGCCACGGTCGCCAAGAACGACTGGGTGACCGTCAACTACACGGCCAAGGACTGGACCACCGGCAAGGACCTGACCAGCTCCTACGACTCCGGTCAGAAGCCCCAGCTCTACCAGGCGGGCAGCGGGCAGCTGGTGCCCGCCTTCGACCAGACCGTGCTGGGCAAGAAGGTCGGCACCCGGCTGCTGGTGGTGGCCCCGCCGGCGGCCGGCTTCGGCTCCACCGGCAGCGCCAACCTGGGCATCGGCGGCGGTGACACGGTGGTCTTCGTCCTGGACGTGGTGGAGGACCTGCCGCAGGACTCGACCATCGGCGGCACCATGACCCAGCCGCCCGCCGACCTGCCGCAGGTGAAGGACAACGGCAAGGCCGCCCCGACCATCACCATCCCGCCGGGGCCGCCGGCCCCGCCGACCGAGCTGAAGACCTCGGTGCTGGTGAAGGGCGACGGCAAGCCGGTGCAGTCCGGCCAGACCCTGGTGGTGCAGTACACCGGGGTGCTCTGGGCCAACGGCCAGCAGTTCGACTCCTCCTGGAGCCACGGCGGGGCGCAGGCGCTCCAGGTCGGCACCGGCAGCCTGATCAAGGGCTGGGACCAGGGCCTGGTCGGTCAGACGGTGGGCAGCCGGGTCGAGCTGGTGGTGCCGCCCGCGCTCGGCTACGGGGACAAGGCGCAGTCCTCCGTCCCGGCGAACTCCACCCTGGTCTTCGTGATCGACATCCTCGAAGCGGTCTGAAACCCCTGACACCGAATCGAAGCTCGCGGCTCTTACCGCGCCCTCATGTCCACCTGACATACTGTCGCGCACTGTGGCAGGTGTCCGTCAGGACCCGGCGAGGGCGCGGCCCGCGAGATGGATGGGGAGTCATGACTGAGAAGAGCGTCGGGGACCCGACGGCTGCACGGCCCGGCGGGCCGCTGCCGGGTGACGGCGAGTCGATCGTGGTCCCCCCGGCGATCCTGAAGCAGCAGGCCGGCTGGGGCGGCGACGAGGCCCGCCCGGCCGCCGGGGAGAAGAAGGACGAGGAGCCCCAGGTCTTCGCCTCCACGGTGCGCCGCAAGGACATGGACGAGTCGGGCTACGACGAGAACCCCGGCTCGGCCGGCAAGCTCGGCGTCATCCTGGGCACCGTGCTCGCGGTCCTGCTGGTCGGCAGCGGCATCACCCTCTACATGGTGAACAAGCCGGACTCGGGCAAGAAGGCCGCCGCCGACTCGGCGCCGTCCGCCCCGGCCCAGCCGACCCCGACCCAGGCCCCGGTGCCGCCGATCAAGAACGACGCCAAGGTGCTGCCGGTCGTCACCGGCGACTTCGGCACCAAGGCCGCCATCGAGCTCCCCAAGGACGCTCCCGACGGCAGCTTCGTGGTCAAGACGCTGACCGAGGGCACCGGCCCCGAGGTCAAGAAGAGCGACTGGGTGACGGTCGACTTCACCAGCAAGGACTGGGCCACCGGCAAGGACCTGGCCAACTCCTTCGACAACAAGAAGCCGCAGCTCTTCCAGGCCGGCGCGGGCAAGCTGATCCCCGCCCTGGACGACGCGGTGACCGGCCACAAGGCCGGCAGCCGTCTGCTGGTGGTGGCCCCGCCGGCCGCCGCCTTCGGCGACCAGGGCAACACCCAGATGGGCGTCGGCCCGAAGGACAACCTGGTCTTCGTGATCGACATCAAGCAGGGCACCTCGCCGGACGCGGTGCTCAGCGGCGAGATGGCCGCCCCGGCCGAGGGCATGCCCAAGGTCAAGGACAACGGCAAGAAGCCGGCCACCATCACCCCCGTCCCGGGCGTGGCCGCGCCGACCGAGCTGAAGACCTCGGTGCTGATCGAGGGCAAGGGCCGCAAGATCGAGTCGGGCGAGAAGGTCGTCGTCCAGTACACCGGCGTGACCTACGCCGACGGCAAGCAGTTCGACTCCTCGCTCGACCGCGGCCAGGCCTTCGGCTTCGTCACCGGTGGCGGCGGCGTCATCGAGGGCTGGGACAAGGCCGTCACCGGCCAGACCATCGGCAGCCGGATCGAGGTCGTGATCCCGCCGGCCATGGGCTACGGCGACAAGGCCTCGGAGAAGATCCCGGCCAACTCCACGCTGGTGTTCGTGATCGACATCCTGGACGCGGGTGTCGGCGGCGCCGACTAGTCGTCGCGTAACGTATCCCTGTTACATCACCGAACGAGAAGAGCTGTGCTGTGAGCCTTACCAAGCCGGAGATCGACTTCCCGATCGGCGACGCGCCGGCCGACCTGGTCATCGAGGACATCGTCGAGGGCACCGGCGCCGAGGCCAAGGCCGGCGCGATGGTCGAGGTCCACTACGTGGGCGTCACCTTCGAGACCGGCGAGGAGTTCGACGCCTCCTGGAACCGCGGCCAGACCTTCCGCTTCCCGCTGGGCGGCGGCCGGGTCATCAAGGGCTGGGACGAGGGCGTCCAGGGCATGAAGGTCGGCGGCCGGCGCAAGCTGACCATCCCGGCCCACAAGGCGTACGGGAACCAGTCCCCGAGCCCGCTCATCCCGGCCGGTTCGACCCTGATCTTCGTGGTCGACCTGCTCGGCGTCTGACGGTCCGTCCGACACCGCGTCACCCCGAGGCCCCACCCCGCAGCGAGCGGGGTGGGGCCTCGGCTTTCCCCCCGGGCGCCCCACCCGGTACGGTCAGCGACAGCTGACGAACCACCAGCACGAAGCACCCCGTTACCGGAAAGGTCCGCGATGGCGATCGCCAAGGCAGAGCGGCTGATGAACCTCGCCCTGTGCCTGATGAACACCAGACGTCCGCTCTCCAAGAAGGAGCTCCGGGAGTCCGTCGAGGCGTACCGGGAGGCCTGGCAGTCCGGCAGCGAAGAGGCCTTCAACCGGATGTTCGAGCGGGACAAGGACGACCTGCGCGAGCTCGGCCTGATCATCGACGTGGACGAGAACGGCCTCGACGGCGAGATGGGCTACCTGGCCCGCAAGGACCGCAACCGGCTGCCCGAGATCGCCCTGGACGCCGAGGAGGCGGCCGCGCTCACGCTGGCCGCCCGGGTCTGGCAGCAGGCCAAGATGTCCGGCGCGGCCAGCGGTGCGCTGCAGAAGCTGCGCGCCGCCGGCGTGCCGTTCACCGAGGAGCGCGAGCACTCCGCGCTGGAGCCGCGCATCCCGGCCCGGGAGGCGGCCTTCGAGCCGCTGCTCATCGCGGCCCGGGACCGACGGCCCGTCACCTTCGAGTACCGCAAGGCCGGTGCGGCCGCCGTCGAGCTGCGCTCGGTGGAGCCCTGGGCGCTGGAGTGCTGGCGCGGCCACTGGTACCTGGCCGGCTGGGACCGGGACCGCGAGGCGGCCCGGGTGTTCCGGCTGAGCCGGATCACCGGCAAGGTGAAGTCCCGGGCCGGCCGGTTCGCCGGCACCGTGCCCGAGCACGTGGACGTGCGCGCGGTGGTGGCCCGGTTCGGCGGCGAGGGCGCGACCGCCTCGGCCACCGTCCGGCTGCGGCAGGGCAAGGGCTTCCCGCTGCGCACCAAGGCGCTGGAGGTCCGCGAGGGCGCCGACGGCTGGGACGAGCTGGAGATCCCGTACGGCCCGGGACTCGGGGCAGAGGTGGCCGAGTTCGGCCCCGACCTGGTGGTGCTGGCGCCCGAGGAGCTGCGGGCGGACGTCGTCGACCGGCTGCGAGCGGTGGCCGGTCTCGTTGAGGGGCAGAGTTGAGCAACGCGATCGACCAGACCCGGCGGATGCTGTCGCTGGTCACCTACCTGCGCGAGCGGCCGGGCGCCGAGGTGGCCGAGGTGGCCCGGGCGTTCGGCATCACCGAGCGCGAGCTGATCAACGACCTGAACGTGCTGCCGATGTGCGGCACCAGCTTCCGCGGCGGCGACCTGCTGGACATCGACACCGACGGCGAGCGCATCTGGTGGCACAACGTCGACGACGTGGCCCAGCCGCTGCGCCTCGCCGCCGACGAGGCCACCGCGCTCCTGGTGGCCGCCCGCGCGGTGGCCGGCCTGCCCGGCCTGCGCGAGCGGGACCGGCAGGCGCTGACCCGCGCCGTCGCCAAGATCGAGGACGCGGCCGGCGAGAGCGCCGAGTCCTCGGCCCGGGTCGGCGTGACCTTCGAGGCCGAGGGCCAGGTCTTCGCCGACATCGACCGCGCGCTGAGCGAGGGCCGGCTGATCTGGCTGCGCTACTGGTCGCACGGGCGCGGCGGCATGACGGAGCGTCTGGTCGACCCGATCCGGCTGGTCACCGAGGGGCACACCTACCTCGAGGGCTGGTGCCGCACCTCGGAGGACCGCCGGGTGTTCCGGCTGGACCGGGTGGCCGAGATCAAGGTGCTGGACGAGCCGGCCGACCCGCCGCGGCTGGAGCCGCGCGACCTGTCGGCCGGGCTGGTCACCCCCGCCGCCTCCGACCCGGAGGTGGTGGTCGAGGTCGGCCCCGGCGGCCGCTGGGTGGCCGAGTACTACACCCACGACTCGGCCGAGGAGCTGCCCGACGGCGGTCTGCGGATCACCCTGCGCAGCGCGGACCCGGCGGGCCTGCGCCCGCTGGCCCTGCGGCTGGGCCGGGAGGGCCGGATCGTCTCCCCGCCGGAGCTCGCCGAGTCGGCGCGGGCCGCCGCGCTCGAGGCGCTCCAGGGCTACGAGGGCTGAGCCGGTGACCGCGGAGGGCACCAGATTCAAGGTCTACTGCTCTCACTGCCGGGAGAAGGTGGAGCTGCCGGCCGAGGCCTTCCGGCTGGCGCTGGGCGCCACCCGGGAGCGCACCTTCTACAGCTTCAGCTGCCCGGCGTGCGGCCAGACGGTCCGCAAGAGCGCGGGGGAGTCCATCGTCGAGGCGCTGACCAGGGCCGGGGTCAGCACCATGCGCCTGCTGCCGGTCGACTGAGAACCACCTAGCGAGGAGTTGCAGTGCCCTGGACCGTCGTCGCCGCCGTCCTGCTGTCCACCGCCGGACTGCTGGTGCTGGGGGTGCTGGCCGGACGGCTCTGGCTGGACGTCAGGGCGCTGGCCCGGGAGGTCGGCACGGCCTCCCGGGCGGTGACCGAGGCGGCCGAGCGCCTGACGGGGTGACAGCGGGTCGTTCTCCGAGGCCAGGTAGCATCCGGTCGTTGTCGCAGCTTCACCCGCAGGGGCTACCATCGCCGGGAGCGGGGGAGTGCTGCCCCTCGGAGAAAGGTGGTCGCACATGCGGATCGGCACGATCCTCATCATCGTCGTCCTCGCCCTACTGCTGTTCGGCGCGAAGCGGCTGCCCGACCTCGCCCGGTCGCTCGGCAAGTCGGCGCGGATCCTGAAGGCCGAGGGCAAGGCGCTCAAGGAGGAGGGCAAGTCCCTCAAGGACCGGACGGTGGCCGCCGCCAAGGAGGGCGCCGCCGAGCCGATCGATCCGGTGGAGCCGGCCCGCGTCGTCAAGTCCGCCCCGGGTGACCCGGCCCGAGTCGAGGACCGAGCTTGAGCAAGAGCGAGAAGGCCGTCAAGCCGGCCAAGGACCCCGAGGGCCGGATGGCCCTGGCGGAGCACCTGCGGGAGCTGCGCAACCGGCTGGTGAAGTCGATCCTGGCGATCCTGCTCTTCACGATCGTGATCGCGATCTTCTACCGCCCGGTGATCGACTTCCTGATCGCCCCGCTGCCCGCCTGCGGTCCTGACAACAAGCCGCCGCCGGGTGAGAACAAGTGCGCCCTGGTGGCGAACATCGGCCTGATGACCGCCTTCACCGTGGTGCTGAAGGTCGCGCTGACCGGTGGCGTGGTCGCGGCCACCCCGGTCTGGCTCTTCCAGCTCTGGCGCTTCGTCGCGCCCGGTCTGCACAAGAGCGAGCGCCGCTACACGGTGGCCTTCATGGGCTTCGGCATCCCGCTCTTCCTGACCGGCGCCGCCTTCGCCTACCTCATCATGCCGATGACGGCGGCGATGCTGATCCACTTCGCCGGCACCGACGTCACCTCGATCCTCACCGTCGAGGACTACCTCGACGTGGTGACCAGGATGGTGCTGGTCTTCGGTCTGGGCTTCGAGTTCCCGCTGCTGCTGGTGATGCTGAACTTCGTCGGCGTCCTCACCGGCAAGCGGCTGCTCGGCTGGTGGCGCGGCATGGTGATGGCCATCACGGTCTTCGCCGCCTTCGCGACCCCCTCGGCCGACCCGGTGAGCATGATCCTGCTGGCCCTGCCGATCATCGCGCTGTACTTCGTCGCGGTCGGCGTGGCGCTGATGAACGACAGGCGCAAGCTGCGCAACAACCCGGACGCGGGCCTGGACGACGAGGAGGCCTCGCACCTGGACCTCTCGGTCGAGGACGTCGCCGGAGCCGAGGCGATCGGCGCCTCCTCCGCACCGGAGCTGCCGTCCGCCGTCCCGGCCGCCCGTCGGGAGCAGCTGGACGACATCACCTGACACTGTCGCGACTGACCCGCCGTCAGTTCGCCCGAACGGCCCCGGCCTGCTGGTTCTTCCAGTGGACCGGGGCCGTTCGTCATGTCCACGGCCTTGGCAGAGCAGAAGCCATGTGACATATTACTGCCGTGTCCACGAGATCCCCCCACGATGTCCTGGTGGTCGGCGCCGGTGTGGTCGGCGCCGCCTGCGCCTACTACGCGGCCCGAGCCGGCCTGAGCGTCACCGTCGTCGACCGCGGCCCGGTCGCCGGCGGCACCACCGGTGCCGGCGAGGGGAACCTCCTGGTCTCCGACAAGGAGCCCGGCCCCGAGCTCGACCTCGCCCTGTACTCCACCGGCCTGTGGCGCACCCTGGCCGCGGAGCTGGGGGAGGCGGTCGAGTACGAGCCCAAGGGCGGCCTGGTGGTCGCCTCCACCGAGGCCGGGATGACCGCGCTGCGCGGCTTCGCCGCCGAGCAGACCAAGGCCGGGGTGGAGTCCTCCGAGATCTCCGGTGACCGGCTCGCCGAACTGGAACCGCACCTGGCCGCCGGGCTGGGCGGCGGCTTCCTCTACCCGCAGGACGCCCAGGTCCAGCCCGCGCTGGCCGCCGCTCACCTGCTGCGGGCCTCCGGGGCGCGCCTGCGGCTCGGCGAGACGGTCACCGGCATCCGCACCGCGCCCTCCGGCGAGGTGCTCGGGGTGACGACCGGTCAGGGCCGGATCGACGCCCCGGTGGTGATCAACGCGGCCGGGACCTGGGGCGGCGAGCTGGCCGCGATGGCCGGCGTCGAGCTCCCGGTGCTGCCCCGGCGCGGCTTCGTGCTGGTCACCGAGCCGCTGCCGAGGATCGTGCGGCACAAGGTCTACGCCGCCGACTACGTGGCCGACGTGGCCAGCGGCTCGGCGGCGCTGCAGACCTCCGCCGTGGTCGAGGGCACCCCGGCCGGGCCGGTGCTGATCGGCGCCAGTCGGGAGCGGGTCGGCTTCGACCGCATCCTCTCGGTCGAGGTGCTCCGGCGCCTGGCGGCCAACGCGGCCCGGCTCTTCCCGGTGCTGCGCACCGTCCAGGTGCAGCGCGCCTACCGGGGCTTCCGCCCGTACCTGCCGGACCACCTGCCGGCCATCGGGGCCGACCCGCGGGTGCCCGGGCTCTACCACGCCTGCGGCCACGAGGGCGCGGGCATCGGCCTGGCCCCCGCCACCGGTGAGCTGATCGCCCGTCAGCTCACCGGCGAGGCCCCCGGGCTCGACCTCACCCCGTTCCGAGCCGACCGCTTCCCGCACCCTGGAGGAGCCGCGTGAGCGCCCGCACCCCCGCCGAGCTGGTCGGCGCCCGGCCCCAGCCGGGGCACACCATCGACTTCGACGGCCGCCCGATCCCGGTGCTGCCCGGCCAGACCATCGCGGCCGCGCTCTGGGCCAACGGCATCCTGGCCTGGCGCACCACCCGGGTGAACGGGCGCCCGCGCGGCGCGTTCTGCGGCATCGGCGCCTGCTACGACTGCCTGGCCACCGTGGACGGCGCGCCCAACCAGCGCACCTGCCTGATCCCCGCCGAGCCCGGCACCACCGTCACCACCCAGGAGGGCCACGGCCGTGCCGACCTCGCCGTCTGACCCCCGGGGCCTCCAGGACCCGTACGACCTCGCGGTGATCGGGGCCGGCCCGGCCGGGCTGGCGGCCGCCGTCACCGCCGCCTCCTCCGGCCTGCGCTGCGTCCTGCTGGACGCCGGCCCGCGCCCGGGCGGCCAGTACTACCGCCACCCCGCGCCGGAGCTGGGCGCGGCCCGCCCGGAGAAGCTGCACCACGGCTGGCCCGCCTTCGCCAAGCTGCGCGACCGGCTGGCCGCGAGCACCGTCACCCACCTGACGGAGCACCAGGTCTGGACGGCCGAGCAGGGCACCGGCGGGCGGCCCTGGCGGCTGCACGCGCTGCACGGCGGCGAGGCGGTGACGGTCGAGGCGGCCGCGGTGCTGCTGGCCACCGGCGCCTACGAGCGCCAACTGCCCTTCCCCGGCTGGACGCTGCCCGGCGTGGTGACGGCCGGCGGCGCGCAGGCCATGCTCAAGGCCGGCCTGGTGCTGCCGGGCCGGCGGATCGTGGTGGCGGGCAGCGGCCCGCTGCTGCTGGCCGCCGCCTCCTCGCTGGTCTCCGCCGGGGCCACCGTGCCCGCGGTGGTGGAGGCCTCGAACTACCTCGGCTACGCCCGCGGTCTCACCACGCTGGCCGCCAACCCGGCCAAGCTGGTCGAGGGTGCCGAGCACGGCACCAGGCTGCTGCGCGGAAGGGTCCGGCTGCGCCGCTCCAGCGCCGTCGTCGAGGCGCACGGCACCGACCGGGTGACCGCCGTGACGGTGGCGAGGCTGGACGCCGAGTGGCGACCGGTGCCCGGCACCGAGCGGCGGATCGAGTGCGACGCGCTGGCGGTCGGGCACGGCCTGCTGCCGCAGATCGAGCTGGCCACCGAGCTGGGCGCCGAGACCTTCACCACCGCCGACGACACCGTGGCGCTCAAGGTCGACGACGAGCTGCGCACCTCGCTGCCGGGCCTGTGGGCGGCGGGGGAGACCTGCGGCGTCGGCGGCGCCGACCTGGCGATCGCGGAGGGCGCGCTGGCCGCCCGGGTGATCGCCGGGGCGCCGGTGCCGGCCTCGCTGCGCGCCCGCCGGGAGCGCCGCCGGGCCTTCGCCGGCCTGATGGCCGCCGCGCACCGGCCCGGCCCGGGCTGGACGGGGTGGCTGCGCGAGGACACCGACGTCTGCCGCTGCGAGGAGGTCCCGGCCGGGGCCATCCGCACCGCGGTGGAGGAGCTCGGCGCGGCCGACCCGCGGACGGTCAAGCTGCTCACCCGGGCCGGGATGGGGTGGTGCCAGGGCCGGATGTGCGGCCCGGCGGTGGCCTGCCTCTCCGGTGCCGGCGGGCTGAAGCCCGACTCCCGCCCGCTCGCCTGCCCCGTCCCGCTGGCCCAGCTCGCCGACGGCGCACCGAGCTGAACGGCCCCGCGCGCGGCGCACTCGTCCGTGGACTGCGCCGGCCCGCGCCCCTGACATCCCCTCAGGTGGTCCACACCCTTGTGGTCCTCCGCCCGCTCTAATAAAATGTCACACCTCACCACTCAAGGAGACCCCCAAGTGTCCGCAACGCACGAGCCCACCCGTCCCTGGCGCGGCATCATGGTCGCCACCACGCTCCCGCTGCGTGACGACCTGTCCGTCGACTACGACGCCTACGGCGAGCACGTCCAGTGGCTGATCGCCAACGGCTGCGACGGCGTGGTCCCCAACGGCTCGCTCGGCGAGTACCAGGTCCTCACCGCCGAGGAGCGGGCCCGCGTGGTCACCACCGCCGTCGAGGCGGCCGGTGACGGCTCCCGCGTCATGCCGGGCGTCGCCGCCTACGGCTCCGCCGAGTCCCGCCGCTGGGCCGAGCAGGCCGCCGAGGCCGGCGCCGGCTCCGTCCTGCTGCTGCCGCCGAACGCCTACCGCGCCGACGCCGCGGCGGTCCGCGCGCACTACGCCGAGGTGGCCAAGGCCGGCCTGCCGATCGTGGCGTACAACAACCCGATCGACACCAAGGTGGACCTGGTCCCCTCGCTGCTCGCCGACATCCACAAGGACGGCAACATCGTCGCCGTCAAGGAGTTCAGCGGCGATGTCCGCCGGGCGTACGAGATCGCCGAGCTGGCCCCGGGCCTGGACCTGCTGATCGGCGCCGACGACGTGCTGCTGGAGCTGGCCGTGGCCGGCGCCGTCGGTTGGATCGCCGGCTACCCGAACGCCCTGCCGGAGGCCAGCGCCAAGCTGTTCCACGCCGCCGTCTCGGGTGACCTGGAGACCGCCGTCCCGCTGTACCGCTCGCTGCACTCGCTGCTGCGCTGGGACTCCAAGACCGAGTTCGTCCAGGCCATCAAGCTCTCCATGGACATCGCCGGCCGCCCGGGCGGTCCGGTCCGTCCGCCGCGCTTCCCGCTCTCCCCGGAGATCGAGGCGGCCGTCCGCGCCGCCACCGAGCAGGCCATCGCGGCCGGCCTGGTCTGACACAGCGTCAAGCCCGAGAAGTGACCAGAGGCCGGCTGCGGCGGCAGCCGGCCCTCTCTCCCCGAGGAGATCCCCCCATGCGCAGCCGTCACGTGTTCCACGCCGTGGACTCCCACACCGAGGGCATGCCGACCCGGGTCATCACCGGCGGCTTCGGCACCATCCCCGGGGCCACCATGGCCGAGCGCCGGGTGCACTTCCAGCAGAACCTGGACGACTTCCGCACCCTGCTGATGTACGAGCCCCGCGGCCACGCGGCGATGAGCGGCGCGATCCTCCAGCCGCCCACCCGGCCGGACGCCGACTTCGGCGTGCTCTACATCGAGGTCTCCGGCCTGCTGCCGATGTGCGGGCACGGCACCATCGGCGTGGCCACCGTGCTGGTCGAGACCGGCATGGTCCCGGTGGTCGAGCCGGTCACCACCGTCCGCCTGGACACCCCGGCCGGTCTGGTGATCGCCGACGTGCACGTCCAGGACGGCGCGGCCAAGGCCGTGACCATCCGCAACGTGCCCTCCTACTCCGTCGCCCTGGACCAGAAGATCGAGGTCCCCGGCTACGGCACCGTCACCTACGACCTGGCCTACGGCGGCAACTTCTACGCGATCCTGCCGCTGGCCGAGTTCGGCATCCCCTTCGAGCGCGAGCGCAAGCAGGAGATCCTGGACGCCAGCCTGGCCATGATGGACGCCATCAACGCGGCCGACCGCCCGGTGCACCCGGAGGACCCGTCCATCCACAGCTGCCACCACGTGCAGCTGCTGGCGCCCGGCTCCACCGCCGAGCACTCGCAGCACGCGATGGCCATCCACCCGGGCTGGTTCGACCGCTCGCCCTGCGGGACCGGCACCTCGGCCCGGATGGCCCAGCTGCACGCCCGCGGCGAGCTCCCGCTGGAGCGGGACTTCCGCAACGACTCCTTCATCGGCACCACCTTCACCGGCCGTCTGGTGGAGGAGACCACGGTGGCCGGACGGCCGGCCGTGGTCCCGACCGTCACCGGCCGGGCCTGGGTCACCGGCACCGCGCAGTACTTCCTCGACCCGAGCGACCCGTTCCCCGCGGGCTTCCTGCTCTGACCGCGCCGGGGCGGTCGCGCTGCCCGTCCGCAGCCGCCGCCCCGCCCGCGGCCCCTGAACGACCGTCAGACCCGGCCCACCGCCCGACCGCCGTCCGAAAGGCATCCCGTGATCACCTCGTACAACCCCGCAGACCCGTCCGACCTGGTGGTCGAGGTCGAGAGCCCCGGCGCGGCCGGGGTGGCTGCGGCCATCGAGCGGGCCCGGGCCGCCCAGGCCGGCTGGCGGACGCTCGGCGCGGCGGGCCGCTCGGCCGCCCTCACCAAGGCCGCCGCCGCGATCGAGGCGCACGCCGACGAGCTGACCGAGCTGATCGTCCGTGAGGTCGGCAAGCCCGCCGTCGAGGCGCGCGGCGAGGTCGGCCGCACCGTGGCGATCTGGCGCTACTACGCCCAGGCCCCGTTCGCCCCGGCCGGCGAGGTGCACGAGCCCGCCGCCGGCGAGGGCCTGCTGCTCACCCGCCGCCGCCCGTACGGCGTGGCCGGTCTGGTCACCCCCTGGAACTTCCCGCTCGCCATCCCGACCTGGAAGGCCGCCCCGGCGCTCGCGGTCGGCAACGCGGTGGTGCTCAAGCCCGCCCCCGAGGCCACCGCCTGCGCGCTGCGCCTGGCCGAGCTGGCGGGCCTGCCGGAGGGTGTGCTGACCGTTGTCCCCGGCGGGGCCGAGGAGGGCGCCGCCCTGGTGGCCGGCGCCGACGTGATCTCCTTCACCGGCTCCACCGGCGTCGGCCGGGCCGTGGTCGCCGCCGCCACCGAGCGCGGCGTCCCGGTGCAGGCCGAGATGGGCGGCCTGAACGCCGCCATCGTGCTGCCCGACGCCGACATCGCCCAGGCCGCTGCCCACCTGGCCGCCGCCATCGCCGGCTACGCGGGCCAGAAGTGCACCGCCACCAGCCGGGTGATCGCGGTCGGCGACGCCTACGAGCCGCTGGCCGAGGCGCTGGCCAAGGCGCTGACCGCGATCGCCGCGCCCGGTGCCCTCACCGAGGTCTGCGGCCCGGTCATCAACGAGCCCGCGCTGGAGCGCCTCACCACCGCCGTCGACTCCGCGGTCGGCGCCGGTGCCGTCGCGCTGGCCGGTGGCCACCGGATCGACCGGGACGGCTGGTTCATCGAGCCCACCCTGCTGGAGCAGGTCCCGGCCGGACACCCGCTGCGCACCGAGGAGTTCTTCGGCCCGGTCGCCGTGCTGCTGCCCGCCGCCGACCTGGACGAGGCCATCGCGGTGGCCAACGACACCGCGCAGAGCCTCTCCACCTCGGTGCACAGCCGGGACCTGGACACCGCGCTGGCCGCCGCCGACCGGCTGGACGCCGGCATGGTCCGGGTCAACGCCCCCTCCAGCGGTGTGGACTTCCACCTCCCGTTCAGCGGCGCCAAGGGCGCCGGCTACGGCGCGCGCGAGCAGGGCCAGGCCGTGCTCGACTTCTTCACCGCCCAGCGCACCGTCACCCTGCTCCCCGCCGGGAGCCCGCGATGAGCGACGCCCTGACGGTGGACACGGTCGACTACCACACCGCCGGCGAGCCCTTCCGGATCGTCACGGCCGGCCTGCCGCCGATCCCGGGCGACTCGGTCGCCGAGCGCCGGGCCATCGCGCTCGGCGCCGGCGGCACCGCCACCAACCCCCGGCCGAGCGCCCTGGACACCGTCCGGCAGCTGCTCACCCGGGAGCCGCGCGGCCACGCCGGGATGTACGGCGGCTTCGTGGTGCCGGCCGACGACAGCGAGGCCCACTTCGGCGTGTTGTTCTGGCACAAGGACGGCTACTCCACCGCCTGCGGCCACGGCACCATCGCGCTCGGCGCCTGGGCCGTCGACTCCGGCCTGGTGGACGCCCCCGCCGACGGCGACGCCCGGGTGCGGATCGACGTCCCGTCCGGCCGGGTCACCGCCACCGTGCACCGCTCCGGCGGCGCCACCACCGGCATCACCTTCCGCAACGTGCCCACCGCCGTCTCCGCCCGGGGCGTCAAGGTGGAGACCTCGCGCGGCCCGGTCTCCGTCGACCTCGCGCACTCCGGAGCCTGCTACGCCTCGGTCCGGGCCGCCGACCTCGGCCTGACGGTCACCACCGACCGGCTGCCCGAACTCACCGCCGTCGGCCGGGAGATCCGGGCCGCCCTGGCGGACCACCCGGCCACCCGGCACGCCTCGGACCCGCTGCTCTCCGGCGTCTACGGCGTGATCCTGCACGAGGACCTGCCCGCGATCGCCTCGGGCCCCAACCAGCGCAACGTCACCGTCTTCGCCGACGGCCAGATCGACCGCTCCCCGTGCGGCTCCGGCACCTCCGCCCGGCTCGCCCTGCTGGCCGCCGAGGGCCGTCTGACCCCCGGTCAGGAGCTGCGGCACGAGTCGATCATCGGTACCGTCTTCACCGGACGGCTGGCCGGCGAGCACCCCGACGGGGTGATCACCGAGGTCACCGGTACCGCCCACCGCACCGGCGAGCACCGCTTCCTGCTCGACCCGGCCGACACCCTCGGGACGGGGTTCCTGCTCTGATGACCGCTCAGCTCCCCTTCGTCCCGCTCACCCTGGGCCCCGCCGAGGCGGTCGACGCCCTCGCGGCCGTCCTGCTCGACGGCCTCGACGTCGAGGACGCCCCGGCCCGCAGCAACATCCCCGTCCCGGCGGGCGAGCTGCTGCTGATGCCGGCCGCCTCGGCCCGGTACACCGGCGTCAAGATCGCGGGGGTGGTCCCGGGCAACGCTGCCCGGGGCCTGCCCCGGATCACCGGCAGCTACCTGCTGCTGGACGGCCCGACCCTCCAGCCGCTCGCCCTGCTGGACGGCGTCGCGCTCACCTCGCTGCGCACCCCCGCCGTCACCGCCCTGGCGCTGCGTCAGCTGGCCGAGCCGGACGCCTCCCACCTGGTGCTCTTCGGCACCGGACCGCAGGCCTTCGCCCACCTGGACGCGCTGCTGGCGATCCGCCCGCTGACCAGGGTGACGGTGGTCGGGCGCTCGCCCGAGCCGGCCGCCGCGCTGGTCGCGTACGCCGCCTCGCTCGGCCTCACCGCCGCCCTCGGCACCCCTGGCGCGGTGTCGGAGGCCGATCTGGTGGTCTGCTGCACCACGGCGCGCGAGCCGCTCTTCGACGGCGCGAGCGTCCCCGACCACGCCGCGGTGGCGGCGGTCGGCTCGCACGAGCCGTCGGCCCGGGAGGTCGACTCGGTGCTGGTGGAGCGCTCCGCGCTGTACGTGGAGTCGCGGGCGGTGGCATTGCGGGAGGCCGGGGACCTGCTGATCCCTTCTGTGCCCGGGTACCGCCTTGCTAACCTGTCAGAACTGGTGAACGGCAAGGCAGTTGTCCCGACGGACCGGCCGCGCTTCTTCAAGAGCGTGGGCATGGCCTGGGAGGACCTGGCGGTCGCCTCCGCACAATTCGCCGCTGCTGGACAGAAGTAATTCACAAATCAACGTATTCAACGTAACGTGACATTGTACAATGGTGTCCTGCTCAGCCCCCACCGGAGGAACACCATGGCGGACCTCAAGCCCCGCGCCCTCATCTCCGTCCAGGAGCGCCTGCGCGACCAGGTCGCCCACGCCCTGCGCGCTGCCCTGATCTCCGGCGAACTCCGCCCGGGCGTCGTCTACTCGGCCCCCGCGCTCGCCGCCGACTTCGGCGTCTCCGCCACCCCCGTCCGGGAGGCGATGCTCGACCTGGCCCGCGAGGGCCTGGTCGAGGCGGTCCGGAACAAGGGTTTCCGGGTCACCGAGCTGACGGAGCGCGACCTCGACGACTACACCGAGATCCGCGCCCTGATCGAGGTCCCCACCGTCGGCCGGGTCACCCGCACCGCCACCCGCGAGCAGCTGGAGGCCCTGCGCCCCGAGGCCGAGGCCATCGTGGTCGCCGCCCGCAAGCACGACCTCATCGGCTACCTCGAGGCGGACCGCCAGTTCCACCTCTCCGTCCTCGGCCTGGCCGGCAACGCCCGCCTGGTCGAGGTCGTCGGCGACCTCCGCAAGCGCTCCCGCCTCTACGGCCTCACCCGCCTCGACCAGCGCGGCGAGCTCGTCTCCTCGGCCGAGGAGCACCTGACCCTCCTCGACCTGATGATCTCCGGCGACGCCCCGGCCGCCGAGCGCTGCATGGTCGAACACCTCGGCCACGTCCGCTCCCTCTGGGCCGCGGACGAGGAGACCATCGACGAGCGCCCGGCCCTCCGCCTCGGCGCCCGCTGAGCTCGTACGCCCTCACCCGTTCCGGTTTGCCAGTCCGCCCGCCCTACCCGGCCGTGCCCCGCTAGCGTCGTGCGCGCGAACGGTGGTCGGGTGAGGGGGCCGGATGGGGTGGCGGCGGATTCTGCCGTGGGGGCGGGCCGGGGCCGGTGCGCGGGTCGATGTCGGTGGTGCCGGGGCGGTCGGGGTCGGCCGGGACGTGGTGCACGGGGCGATCGGGCCGCAGGCCACGGCGGTGCACAACGAGGTCACCGTGTACGTCGGGGAGGGGCCGGCCGCCGCACTGACGGAGGGTGAGGTCGAGCGGGCGCTCGCCGCGTACCTGGCGCGGGTGCGCGAGAGCCAGCGGCGGTTGGACCTGGACGTGCTCGGGCCGGGGGACGCCGCGGGGGAGCTGCCGCAGATCGAGTTGCGGCAGGTGTTCGTCCCCCAGCTGAGCCGCCCGTTCGAGGCCAGGATCCCGGACGACCTGCGCCGACTGCTCACCGAGGCGGGTGAGTTGGTCGAGGGCCCGCTGCCGCCCGGGCTCGACTCGGCGATGGCACGACAACTGTCCGACCAGCAGCGTGCGGTGACGCCACGGCCGGTTCTGGAGGTGCTGGCGGACGGGGCGGCGCGGCGGTTGGTGGTGCTGGGGGATCCGGGAGCGGGGAAGTCGACGCTCGCGAAGTACCTCGCCCTGGCGCTGGCCGGTGCGCTCGACCGACCTCCGCAGGAGCTCGCTCCGTTGGCGGGGTACGTCCCGCTGCTCGTGGAGCTGCGGCAGTACGCGCAGGAGCGCTGGCGCGAGCGGAGCTTCGAGGACTTCCTGGACCACGTGCACGAGCAGGGCCGGATGGAGCTGCCACGTCCGGTCCTCGACCACCTGCTGGCACACGGCCGGGCGGTGGTCGTCTTCGACGGTCTGGACGAGGTCTTCGACCCCGGGCTGCGCGCGGAGACGGCGCGCCGGATCGCCGCCTTCGCCACCGGCCGGCCCGAGGTCCGCACCGTCGTGACCTCGCGCGAGTACGGCTACCGCTCCCACGAGTTCAGCTCGGCCGGCTTCTCCCAGGTGATGCTGCGGGACCTCGAACGCGCCCAGGTCGAGGAGTTCGTCCGTCGCTGGTACGCGGCCGCGCATCCCGGCGAACCGGAGCTCGCCTCCCGGCTCGCCCGACGTCTGCTGGACGCGGTGCGGGAGGTGCGGGCAGTCGGTGAACTGGCTTCCAACCCACTGCTGTTGACGATCCTGGCATCGATCGGTCTGGGCCGGACGATCCCCCGGGAGCGGCGCAAGGTGTACGAGCACGCGGTCGAGGTGCTGATCGGCCGCTGGGACCGGGACGCGAAGTTCCTGACACCGCCCGGCCCGACGGACGCCGAGGCGGCGCGGGCGGTCGAGTGGCTGACCACGGCACGTCGGTTCCGGCTCCTCGAACGCATCGCCCGTCGGATGCAGGACAGCGCCGACCGTCCGTCCGGAACGTACGTCCGCCACGACGAGCTGATCGAGATCGTGGTGGGATACCTGACGGACCACCACATCGGCCCGGTCGCGGCCGACATCGCGGCCCGCCACGTCGTGGACCACCTGCGCACCCGCAACTTCATCCTGGCCCACTTCGGCGGTGGCATCTACGGCTTCGTGCACCGCACCTTCCTGGAGTACCTGGCGGCCAACGACGTCCTGAACCGGCGTGACGAGGAGGAGTGGGACCGTCAGGAGCTGCTCGACCACCTGGGCCGGCACACCACCGACCCGGCCTGGCACGAGGTCATCCTGCTCACGGTCGGCGGGCTCCGCCAGCGTGACGCGGCCGCGTTCCTCCAGCACCTGTTGCAGGACGGCAAGGGAGCCGAACGGCGAGCGGCCGCACTCCAACTGGCGGTCCGGGCGCTGGCCGAACGCGACGACTTCGAGACGGCGCCGCCCCCGGGGGCACCCGGCCGTCACCTGTCGCTCACGGTCCAGGGCCATGCCGTCATCGACGCCCTGGTCATGGCGGCCTTCGACGGCGGCTTCCGCGGCACGGGCGAGACGCGTGCCGCGCTCAGGTCCGTCAGCCACTTCTGGGGCGGCCGCAGCCGGTACCTGAGGTGGTACCACGCGGGTGCCTGCGAGACGGATTCACGCCTCGGAGAGACGTCGGCGGAGACCGCCGCCCTGCTCGCGCGCGGTGTGGACGAGCTCGTCGCCCAGACGCGGATCCCGTGGAGCGCCGAGCTCCGCACGGCTGCGCTGACGGCGCTGGGCGGTCACTGGGCGGATCACGACGGCGTCCTCGCCGAGCTGCTCGCTGCCGCTGCGGGTGAGTTCCCGGACAACCGCGCGGCCGCTCTGTGGGCGTTGCGACGTTGGCCGGACAGCGAGGAGGTGTTGGACGCGGCGCTCGGGGCCCTGGCCGATGACCACCGCGAGGTGCGCACCAGTGCCCTCAGGCTGCTCGCCGCCGACTGGTCGGACCGGTCCGAAGTGTTCGACGCGGTGCTGGCCGTGGCCGTCGACGAGCGGAGCGCCGGTCGGGCGGAGGCCATCGATTCCCTCGTACCGTACTGCCCGGTCCACGAGGCGGCGCGCGCGGCGATCATGACGGCCCTCACCGACGAGCTCCCGACGATCCGTTCGGCCGCCGTCGGTGCCCTGGGACGCCTGCCGAACGACCGGGCGGTGCAGGACAGGATCCTGGCGGCCGCCGCGGACGACGACTTCAGGGTGAGGCTCGCCGCTCTGCTCGCGCTCGACCCGATGTGGCCGGACGACGGCGCGGCGCTCGAGGCGGCGCTCGCCGGTGCCGAGGACGACCACCACGAGGTGCGGTCGATGGCCCTGTTCTGCCTGGCCACCCGCTGGGAGGAGCGCGAGGAAGTACTGCGGGCGACCCTCGCGGCCACCGCCGACCGGCACGAGGAGGTCCGGAAGTCGGGCGTGTACGTGCTCGGTGCGTACTGGGCCCACCGGGAGGAGGCGTTCCACGCCGTGCTGGCCGCCGCGACCGCCGGGGACCCCGAGATCCAGGGCTTGGCCCTTCTGGTGCTGGGCAGTTGGTGGGGGGAGCGGGCGGAGTCCTTCGAGACGGTCCTGGCGGTCGCGTCCGACGGGAGGGCCGAAGCCCAGGACTCGGCCGTCCGGACCTTGGCGGACCACTGGGGGGACCGTGAAGAGGCCTTCGAGGTGATCAGGGCGGCCGCGGCCGCGCCGCACCACGACGCTCGTGTCTCGGCCCTGAACGTCCTGGCGGACCGGTGGGCGGACCGGGAGGCGGTGCTACCCGTTCTCCTGGGGGCGTTCTCCGACCCTCATCACGAGGTCCGTGAGCAGGCCTTGCGGCAGTGCGTCAGGTACTGGCCCGAGCGTGGCGAGGTGGCCGCGGCCGTCGCGCGGGCCGTCACGGACGACCACCACGAGGTGCGTGCGCTGGCGCTGGTCTTCCTCGCCATGTGCCGGGCGGACGAGCCGGGCACGAGCGCGATGGCGGTTGCCGGCACCGCTGACGAGCACCCCGAGGTGCGGACGGCCGCCTTGCAGGCCTTGGCCGCCCTCCAGCCCGCGCAGCACGTCCGGTTGATTCTCGACCGTGCCTCGCGGGACGAGGCGTCGAAGGTGCGGATCACGGCGCTGCGGCTGGCGGCGAGCATCCTGCCGCAGGATCCCGGGACCAGGGAGCTCCTCACCGAACTGGTCGAGGACGCCGACGAAGAGGTGGCCGCCGCCGCGCGGGAGGCGCTGCCGTTGCTGGACCTGCCGCGGCCGTCACTGTTGCCCTGACGCCCCGTCAGTCGCCGCTCGCAGGTGCGGCAGGAAGGCCGTGACCGCCGGGGGCAGGGCGTGGCCGCGGCGGGTGGCGGTGTGGACGTGGCGGGTGGGGGTGTCGTCGGGGTGGAGGGGGACGAGGGCGAGGTCGGGGCGGGTGGCGGGGGCCGAGAGGGACGGGACGAGGGTGACGCCGAGGCCGGCGGCGACCAGGCCGAGTTTGGCGGTCCATTCGGCGACGGCGTACTCGATGCGGGGGTGGAAGCCCTGGCGGAGGCAGGCGGCGAGGAGGGTGGAGCCGGGGTCGCGGGAGGCGGCGATCCAGGGGGCGTCGGCGAGGTCGGTGAGGTGGAGGACGGGACGGCCGGCGAGGGGGTGGTCCCGGGGGAGGGCGACCAGGAGGGGGTCGGTGGTGAGGGGGGTGAGGTCGAAGAGGTCCGTGTCGTAGGGGTGGCCGGGGTAGGCGGCGATGACGGCGAGGTCGACGAGGCCGTCGCGGAGCCGGTCGAGGAGGGCGGCGGAGAGGCCCTCGGTGACGGTGACGGAGATTGCGGGGTGGGCGGCGCGGAAGCGGGCGAGGGCGGTGGGGAGCAGGACGGCGTTGGCGCTGTCGAAGGAGCCGATCCGCAGGTGGCCGCCGGTGAGTGAGCTGAGGGCGGTGAGTTCGCGGGTGGCGGTGTCGAGGCGGTCGAGGACGGCTTCGGCGTGGGGGAGCAGGGTGCGGCCGTGCTCGGTGAGGCGGACGCCGCGGGGGAGGCGGTCGAACAGCGGGGCTCCGAACTCGGCCTCCAGGGTGGAGATCTGACGGGACACCGCGGACTGGGTGTAGCCGAGGCGTTCGCCGGCCGCGGTGAAGGAGCCCAGGCGGGCGGCGGTGCGGAAGACGTCGAGCCAGGCCATGTCCATTCCGCATGGATAGCATGCGGGACATTCGTTTGTCGCCTGGCTGGGGGCTGCCTACGGTGGACGGCATGGAGAAGATCGCATTCCTCGGCCTGGGCCGGATGGGCCTGCCGATGGCCAAGCGCCTCAAGGCAGTTGGGTACGACGTGACGGTCTGGAACCGCACGCCGGGCAAGGGGGACGGGCTCGACGAGGCGGAAGGCGCGCCGGAGGCGGTGCGCGGGGCCGGCACGGTGGTGACGATGCTGGCCGACGCGCCGGCGCTGCGCGAGGTGGCCGGGCGGGTCGCCGGGGAGCTGGCGCCGGGCACGCTGTGGGTGGAGATGTCCTCGGTCGGGCCGGAGGCGGTGGCGGAGCTGCGGGCCGAACTCCCGGACGGGGTGGCCCTGGTGGACGCCCCGGTGCTCGGCAGCGTGGGGCCGGCCGCGAGCGGGGGGCTGACCGTGCTGGCCGGCGGGCGGGCGGCGGACGTGGAGCGGGCGCGGCCGGTGCTGGCGGCGCTGGGCACGGTGGTGGACTGCGGCGGGCCGGGGGCGGGCGCCGCGCTCAAGGTGGTGGTGATCAGCGCGATCGTCGGGGGAGTCGCGCTGGTCGGGGAGGCCTTGGCGGTGGCGGACGGGTACGGCCTGCCGGAGGAGCTGACGGCCCGGGTGCTGGGGATGGGCCCGTTGGCGGGGCTGCTGGCCCGGGCCACCACCACGGAGGCGGACTTCCCGGTCCGGCTGGCCGCCAAGGACGTGGCCCTGGCGGCCGGCGGGCCGGTGCTGACGGCGGTGGCGGAGGGTCTGGGCTCCCGCCCCGAGTTGGCCGATCGGGACCTGGCCCGGTACGTGGACGCGCTCCGCGCCGAGACCGTCGGGCGGGCGGTGGTGTCAGCCGGCTGAGGGGGTCTGTTCGGTGAGGACGGCGGTGGCCCGGTCGAGGAACTCGCAGAACCGCCGGTGCTCCTCGGGGGAGAAGCGGTCGGTGAGGGCGCGCTCCAGGACGTTGACCTCCTGGTAGGCCCGGTCGAGCACCTCCTGTCCGGCAGGGGTGAGGGTGGTGAGCATGACCTTGGCGTGGGCGGCGGAGGCCGTGCGCTCGATCAGCCCCTTGGTCTGCATGCCGTTCAGGACGGTGGCCATGCTCTGCTGGGAGACGCCGCAGGCGCGCGCGAGTTGGGCGCCGGAGAGGGCGTCGTCGGCGCGGGAGAGTGCGAGCAGGACCGTGTACTGGGTCATGGTCAGCCCGTAGCCGCGCAGCACGGCCTCGTGATGGGCCATCAGGGCCTGCTCCGCGCGCCGGATCCGGGAGCAGATGTGTTCCTCGACGGGCAGTTCGGCCATCGCTGTCTCAACTTTCTTGCTTGACTCAATTACCTGAGACTCATTAGGTTCTTCGGTATCAGGTTACTGAGTCGACCCAAGGAGTTGAAACGTGATGAAGGCTGCTGTCCTGGACGTCGACGGCCACCTCCGCCCGACCGAGCTCGCCGAGCCGGTACCCGGGCCCGGCCAGGTGGCCGTCCGGGTCGCCTACGCGGGCGTCCAGTGGGGCGACGTGCTGGTCCGCGACGGTCACTTCCCCGTCCCGCGCCCCTTCGTGCCCGGCTTCGAGGTCGCGGGCCGGATCGTTGCGGTCGGTGAGGGCGTGCCGGCCGGCCGGGTCGGCGAGGAGGTCGTCGCACTGGTCGGCGGGGGCGGATTCGCGGAGGTGGTGCTGGCGCCGGCGGTACTGGCGGTGCCTGCGGCGGGAGTCGACGCGCGGACGGCGGGGGCACTCGGCTGGGCCGCGCCGACCGCGTACGACCTGGTCAACGGGGTGGCCGGGGTGCGCCCCGGCGACCGGGTGCTGATCCACGCCGCGGCCGGCGGGGTCGGCACCCTGGCGGTGCAGTTCGCCGCCCTGGCGGGGGCCGGGGAGCTGACCGGCGTGGTCGGCAGCGCCGAGCGGGCCGCGTACGCGCGGCGGTTCGGCTACCACCGGCTGGTGACCCGGGAGGAGTTCCCGGCCGCCCTCGAGGGCGCGGAGTTCGACGTGGTCCTCGACCCGGTCGGCGGGGCGGCCCGGACCGCGAGCCTCGAACTGCTCGCCCCGCACGGCCGGTTGGTGGCCTACGGGGACATCGCCGGGGCGGCGCCGGTCGAGGTCCCGGTGACCGGACTGCTGATGCGGGGTCAGTCCGTGCTCACCTACAACGGCGAACTGCTCAGCCGGACCGACCCCGCCCGGCTGGCCGCGAGCGTCACCCGTGCCCTCGCGCTGGTGGCCGGCGGCTCCGTCCGGGTGGACGTCACCGCCGAGCACCCGCTGGAGGACGCGGCGGCCGCGGTGGCCGAGCTGGCGTCCGGCCGCACCCGGGGCAAGGGCCTCGTCCGGATCACCTGACCCGGCCGCCGACGGAGGCCCCCCGACGACGGCCTCCCCAACGGCGGTCGGCCGGCGGCGCGGTGGCGGCCGGAGGGTCAGGAGAGCCGGCCGTCGTGCATCTCCAGGACCCGGTCGACCCGGCCCAGCAGGTCGCGGTCGTGGGTGACCATGACCGTGGCGGTGCGGTGCTCGCGGGTGATCTCGGCGAGCAGCTCGACGATCTGGGCGCCGCGTTCGTGGTCCAGGGCCGAGGTGGGTTCGTCCACCAGCAGGACGGACGGGGAGCCGAAGAGCGCGCGGGCGATGTTGACCCGCTGGCGTTCGCCGCCGGAGAGCTGGTGCGGACGGCGGCGCTGCTTGGCCGGGTCCAGGCCGACCGAGGCGAGCAGGGCCTCGGCCCGGGCCCGGGCGGCCCGCACGGAGCCGCCGCGGACGGACTCCAGGACCAGCAGCTGCTCGACGGCGGTCAGCGAGGCCAGCAGGTTGGACTGCTGGAAGACGATGCCCAGCCGCTCCCGGCGCAGCGCGGCCCGGGCCTTCTCGCCGAGCGCGCCGACCTCCTGACCGTCTATCAGCACCCGCCCGGAGTCCGGCCGCAGCAGAGTGGCGGCCACCGCCAGCAGCGAGGACTTGCCGGAGCCCGACGGCCCGGCGACGGCGGTGAACTCGCCGGGGGCGACCGCCAGCGAGACGGCGTCCAGGGCGGTCAGCCGGGCCTCGCCGTCGGGGTAGGTGAGGGTGACGTCCTCCAGCGCGAGGCCGGTACGGACAGCGGTGGCGGTGGCGGTCATCGGTTGGCTCCCAGCGCGGCCAGCGGGTCGACGGAGGTGATGCGGCGGACGGCGAGCACGGCCCCGAGCAGGCCGAGCAGCACCATCGCGGTGACGGGCACGAAGACGCTCAGGAAGCTGACGTCGAAGGGCACGGCCGAGGCCGCGAACAGCCCGCCGACCCCGCCGAGCAGCCCGCCCAGCAGCGCCCCGCCGAGCAGCACGGCGGCCGCCTGCGCGAGCGCGTCCCGCACCAGGTAGGCGCTGCTCGCGCCGACCGCCTTGAGCACCGCGATGTCGGGCTTGCGCTGCACCGTCCAGACCGTGAAGAAGGCCCCGACCACCAGCGCGCTGACCGCGAACAGGAAGCCCTGGATCATCTGGAGCGATCCCTGCTCGGCCGAGTAGCCGTTGATCCCGGCCAGCGCGTCCGAGAGCGAAACCGTCTCGGTGCCCTGGGCCGCGTCCACTGCCGACAGGTCGGTGCCGCCGGCCACGTCCAGGGCCAGCGCGGTGGGCTGGGTCTGGCTGCTGACCCGCTCCCAGGTCGCCACGGTGGTCCACACGGTGGGCGCGTGCCCGTACGAGCGGGGCGCGGTGATGCCGGAGACGGTGAGCTGGACGGGGCCCAGCTTCACCTGCTGACCGACCGTCAGGTGGTACTCCTCGGCCGCGTCCGAGCCGACCGCGACCTGCCCGTCCGCGGGCTGGGCGCCGGACTCCAACGGCGGCAGCAGCGCACCCGGCGCCCCGAACACGCTCACCGAGGCGGCGGCCGCGCTGCCCGTCAGCCTGGTCATCGAGATGCCCAGCGGCTGCGCCGACTTCACGCCCGGGGCGGCGGCCAGTGCGGCGGCCTGCTCGGGGGAGACGGTGGAGTTGCTGAACGAGACGGTGGGCGCGGCCCCGGCGGGGGCGCCGAAGACGATCCGGTCGGCCGGGAGCTCGGCGACGGTGGAGGAGGCGGCGGAGGCGAGCCCGCCGGTGAGGCCGTAGAGGAAGACGACCAGTGTGGTTATCAAGGTGACCACCGCGCCCATCAGGGCGAAGCGCCCTCTGGCGAAACGGATGTCCCGTAGTGCGACGAACACGGTGACCCTCTCGGGGAAGAACGGAGTGGTTCAGACTCCTCCACCCTGTCGGCGCGCGGGCTCCGTTCCATCAGGGAGAGGAAGGGGAGTCCACTCCTGCGGGGGATGCACTCCGGAATCCATCGAACGGTTGATGCCGTGGCGGCCTGAGCCGCCACCGCCACCCCGTACCCTCGGAAGGCGTGACCGCCACCGAACCCCACCCCGGAGCGACCCCCGCGCTGCGGCTGATGAACTTCGCCCTGCACGGGCTGTTCGCCGCCCTGCTCGTGGTGCTGCTCGCGCGCGGCCTGGCGGTCGGCAACCTCGGTCCCGGCGCGGTGATCACCGCGATGGTGCTGGCCGCCGTCTACCTGAGCGGCGGGGCGGTGGAGGCCGTCCGCACCGACCGGCGCTGGGCCTGGGTCTGGTTCGGCGCGGTGCTGCTGCTCTGGATCGGGCTGACGCTCCAGCACCCCGAGTTCTGCTACCTGGCCTTTCCGCTCTACTTCGTCTGCCTCCACCTGATGCCGGTCCGCTGGGCCGTGCTCTCGGTGGCCGGGCTGACCGCCGTGGTGGTCGCCGCCCAGGCCGGGACGGACGGCGGCCTGACCACGCCCAAGGTGCTCGGCCCGGTGGCCGGTGCCGTGGTCGCCCTGCTCACCGCCTACGGCTACGCCGCGCTCTACCGGGAGAGCCGGGAGAAGCAGCGCCTCATCGACGACCTGGTGCGCACCCGCGGCGAGCTCGCCGCCACCCAGCGGGAGGCCGGACGACTGGCGGAGCGTCAGCGGCTGGCCCGGGAGATCCACGACACCCTGGCGCAGGGGCTGTCCAGCATCGTGCTGCTGGCGCGGTCGGCGGAGTCCGCACTGCCGGACGGGGCCGCGACGGCCCGGGAGCGGATCGCCGAGGTCGGGGCCACCGCCTCGGCGAACCTGGCGGAGGCGCGCAGGTTCGTGCAGGCGCTGACGCCGCCGGCCCTGGACGACGCCACCCTCTGCGAGGCGCTGCGCCGGCTGACGGCCGGTCAGGGCGCGGCGTTCCACCTGGACGGCGAGCCGTACCCGCTGCCGGTGGAGGCGGAGGTGGCGTTGCTGCGGCTCACCCAGGAGGCGCTGGCCAACGCCGTCCGGCACGCGCGGGCCAGGGCGGTCGCGGTGACCCTGACGTACCTGGACGACGAGGTGACGCTGGACGTGTTCGACGACGGGGTGGGCTTCGACCCGCAGGCCCTCCCGGAAGCGGGGCGGGCCCGGTTCGGGCTGCACGGGATGCGGGAGCGGATCGCCGCGCTGGGCGGCAGCCTGACGGTCGAGTCCGCACCGGGGGAGGGCACGGTGGTCGCGGTGTCGCTGCCGCTGCGGGCGATCGAGACGGCGGAGAGCGTGATGATGCGGGAGGCGTCGTGATCCGGGTGGTGCTGGTGGACGACCACCCGGTGGTGCGGCGGGGGCTGCGGGCCATGGTGGACGAGCTGCCGGAGCTGGAGGCGGTGGGGGAGGCTGCCGACGGGGCCGAGGCGCTGCGGGTGCTGGAGGGGCTGGCGGAGCGGCCGGACGTGGTGCTGATGGACCTTCAGATGGGGTCGGGCATGCACGGGGTCGAGGCGACCCGGCGGATCACCGCGCTGCCGGACCCGCCGGCGGTGCTGATCCTCACCACGTACAGCACGGACGCGGACATCCTGTCGGCGGTCGAGGCGGGAGCGACGGGCTACCTGTTGAAGGACGCCCCGCCGGAGGAGCTGGTGGCGGCGGTGAAGGCCGCCTCCCGCGGGGAGACGGTGCTGGCGCCGCCGGTCGCGGCGCGGCTGCTGGGGCGGGTGCGGGCGGGGCGGCCGACGCTGTCCCCGCGGGAGGCGGAGATCCTGCAGCTGCTGGCGGAGGGGCTGGCCAACCGGCAGATCGCCAAGCGGCTGTTCATCAGCGAGGCGACGGTGAAGACGCACCTGGTGCACATCTACGACAAGCTGGGCGTCGACAGCCGCACGGCGGCGATCGCCTCGGGCCTTGCGAGCGGACTGATCAGGCCCGCGTGAGGCAGGCGGGGCGGTAGGGCAGCGACCCAGGGGCGCGAGGAACTGCGCGCTGGGGGACGGCAGTACGTGCAACTGGCTCGCGTGCCCCGATCTCACGCTGGTCCGCCTTCCGTACTCGCGCAGTTCCCCGCGCCCCAGAGGCATCACCACTACCGTGGAGGCATGCGACTGCCGAGGATTGTTGCTGCTCCGATGGCCGGGGGTGGGTCCACGCCCGCGTTGGTGGCTGCCGTCAACGAGGGGGGCGGGCTGGGGTTTCTGGCGGCCGGGTACAAGACGGTCGGGGCCCTCGGGGAGCAGATCGCCGAGACCCGGAAGCTGACGGACCGTCCGTTCGGGGTGAACCTGTTCGTGCCGGACGTGCCCTCCGACCCGGCGGCGGTGGCCGCGTACCGGGAGGTGCTGCGGGCGGAGGCCGAGCGGTACGGGGTGGTGCTGCCGGAGGAGCTCGGGCCGGACCGGGACGGGTGGGAGGAGAAGACCGCGCTGCTGCTGGCGGATCCGGTGGCGGTGGTCTCGTACACCTTCGGGCTGCCGAGCGCAGCCGAAGCCGCGGCGTTCCGGGCGGCGGGCACGTACCAGGTGGCCACCGTCACCACCCTCGACGAGGCGCTCGCCGCGGCCGCGCGGGGGATGGACGCGCTCTGCGTGCAGGGCCCGGAGGCCGGCGGCCACCGCGGCACCCACCGGGCGGACGCGGTGCCGGGCACCACTCCGCTGCCCGCGCTGCTCCGCGAGATCGGAACGGCGGGCCTGCCGATGATCGCGGCGGGCGGCCTGGCCGACGGCCCGTCACTCGTCGCCGTCCGCGAGGCCGGAGCAGTGGCCGCGCAGATCGGCACCGCCTACCTGCGCACCGACGAGTCCGGGGCGAACGAGCCCTACAAGAAGGCACTCGCCGGGCACCCCGGCCCGACCACCGTGACGCGGGCCTTCACCGGCCGCCCGGCCCGCGGGTTGCGCAACGCCTTCATCGACCGCTACGGCCCGCTCGCCCCGACCGGCTACCCGGAGGTGCACCACCTGACGGCACCGCTGCGGGCCGCCGCCACCGCCCGGGGCGACCTGGAGGCGATGCACCTGTGGGCCGGCACCGCCCACCACCTGGCCCGCACCGGCCCGGCCGAGGCGCTCACCCGGGAGCTCACGGCAGCCTTCGAGCAGATGGCCTGACGGGGCCTCAGAGGACCTCGCGGTAGTAGGCGATCTTGTCGCGGATCGCCTGCCGCTGGCGCTGGAGTTCCCGGATCTGGGCCTCGACCTGTTCGTCGTGGGCCTCCAGGACCGCCAGCCGCGCGGCGACCGTGGAGTCCCCGGCCCGGACCAGCTCCGCGTAGTCGCGCATGTCGGCGATGGGCATCCCGGTGTCCCGCAGGCAGCGCAGCACGCCCAGCCAGGCCAGGTCGTGGGCGGTGAAGCGGCGGTGGCCGCTGGCCGAGCGGCGCACCTCACCGAGCAGGCCGATCTTCTCGTAGTACCGCAGGGTGTCAAGACTGAACCCCGACTCGGCGACTGCCTGAGCCGGGGTCAGTTCAACGTCGGTGTCCGTCATGGATCCATGATGGCAAGGAGGTTCAGCCCAGCAGGGTGCCCATCCACTCCTCGATACCGGCCACCGAGCGCGGGAGCGCGCCGGACATCAGACTGGCGCCGTCGGCGGTGATGACCAGGTCGTCCTCGATCCGGACGCCGATGCCGCGCAGCTCGGCCGGCAGGGTCTCGTCGTCGGGCTGGAGGTAGAGGCCGGGCTCGACGGTGAGGACCTGGCCCTCCTCCAGCTTGCCGTCGAGGTAGGTCTCGGCGCGGGCCTTGGCGCAGTCGTGGACGTCCAGGCCGAGCATGTGGCCGCTGGAGCAGAGGGTGTAGCGGCGGAACAGGCCGCTGTCCTCCCGCATGGCCTCGTCCGCGCTGATCTTCAGCACGCCCCAGTCGGCCAGGCCCTCGGCGATCACCCGCATGCCGGCCCGGTGGAAGTCGCGGAAGCTGGCGCCGGGCTTGAGGGTGGCGATGCCGGCGTCCTGGGCGGCGAGCACCAGCTCGTAGACCTGGCGCTGGACGGGGGAGAAGGTGCCGCTGAGCGGGAGGGTGCGGGTGATGTCGGCGGTGTAGAGGGAGTCGGTCTCCACGCCGGCGTCGAGCAGCAGCAGCTTGGAGGGGTCGAGGGCGCCGTCGTTGCGGATCCAGTGCAGCACGCAGGCGTGGGCGCCGGAGGCGACGATGGTGTCGTAGCCGGTGCCGTTGCCCTCGGCGCGGGCGCGGAGGTTGAAGGTGCCCTCCAGCCAGCGCTCGCCGCGGCCGTGCTTCAGCGCGAGCGGCAGGGCGCGGACGACGTCCTCGAAGCCGGTGGTGGTGAGGTCGACGGAGAGCTGGAGCTGCTCCACCTCCCAGCTGTCCTTGACCAGCCGCAGCTCGGAGAGCGTAGAGGCGAGCTGCGCGTCGGCCGGCAGCACGGCGTCCAGCAGCGGGTCGACGCCGCCGAGCAGGCGGGTGGGGGCCTGAGGACCCTTCAGCAGGTCCTCCAGCTCGTCCAGGTGGGCGGTGCGGATGCCGGTGAGCTGGGCGGCCTCGTCCAGGTCGGGGCGGCGGCCGACCCAGAACTCGCCGTAGCGGCGGTCGCGGTAGAACTCGGAGCCGTAGGGGCTGCCGCCGCCGCGGGGGGAGCGCGGGCGCAGGTAGAGGACCGGCTCGCCGCTCGGCTCGACCACCAGGACGTGGCCGACCTGCTCCTCGCCGGTGAGGCCGGTGAGCCAGGCGTAGGCGCTGTGCGGGCGGAAGCGGTAGTCGCAGTCGTTGCTGCGGACCTTCAACTGGCCGGCGGGGACGACCAGCCGCTCCCCGGGGAAGGCGGCGGCCAGCCTGGCCCGGCGGGCGGGCATGAACGCGTAGCCGTTCACCCGGTCGGTGGCGGGCAGCGGGGTGGCGGCCCAGCCGGTGCCCATGAAGGCGTCCAGCGCGGGGGAGACGGGCAGGTCGTGGCTGCCGGTGTTGAGGGGGCGGGGGTCGGACACGGCTGCGGCTCCTTCGCCGGACTGGACGGTGGTGGTGCTGTTACGCACGTACGGGTCTGACGTGCAGTGTTTCCTTGCGCGTGGCGGGAGTTGAGGGGCTGGAGGGACACAGGTCGGTAACGGCCCGCTCCATCTCTTGCCAGTGCAATTTCACATTACTATGTTACGGGTCACACCTTGGAGCGGCTAGACCCCGGCGGGCAGCACTCCTGGTGGCCCCGGATCAGCCCCGGGGCGGACCAAGGCCGCAACTGCGGCCTTCCACTGCGGAGTTGCACATGACCAGGCGCATCCACGCCGCGCTCGCGACCGCGATCACGGCAGCACTCACCCTCGGCCTCGGGGCCTGTTCGAGCACCGGCTCGTCCTCCGACGACACGGACAAGCCGGTCGTCACGGCCGGCGACGGCATCATCGGCGGCACCCCCGTCAAGGGCGGCACCCTGAACCTGCTGTCGAACACCGACTTCGACCAGCTGGACCCGACCCGCAACTGGACCATGCCGGTGATGGACTTCGGCGTGCGCGTCCTCTACCGGACCCTCACCACCTTCAAGGCGGCGCCCGGCGCCGAGGGCCTGAAGATCGAGCCGGACCTGGCCACCGACCTCGGCCAGTCCAGCGACGGCGGCAAGACCTGGACCTTCAAGCTGAAGGACGGCCTCAAGTACGAGGACGGCACCCCGATCGTCGCCGACGACATCAAGTACAACGTCGAGCGCTCCTACTCGCCGGAGCTCCCCGGCGGCCCGGACTACGCCCGGGTCTACCTGAACGCGCCCGAGGACTACAAGGGCCCGCTCACCGGCCAGCGCCTCGGCAAGGAGTCCATCGAGGTCCCGGACGAGAAGACCATCGTCTTCCACCTCAAGCGCCCGGTGGCCGAGTTCGGCTACACCGTGACGCTGCCGACCTTCGCCCCGGTGCCGAAGGCCAAGGAGGCGGGCGCCAACTACAGCAACCACCCGGTCTCCTCCGGTCCGTACAAGATCGAGAGCTACGACCGCGGCAAGCGCATGGTGCTGGTCCGCAACACCTTCTGGGACGAGAAGACCGACACCGTCCGCAAGGCGTACCCGGACAAGATCGTGGTCGACCAGACCCTCAAGGGCACCGGTGTGGCCGAGCGCCTGATCGCCGACCAGGGCGAGGACAAGAACTCGCTCTCCTACGTCGACCTGGTCGCGTCGAAGATCAGCGAGGTGCTCACCAACCCGGAGCTGAAGGCCCGTCTGATCTCCGAGAACGCGGGCTGCACCACCTCGCTGCAGATGGACAACAGCAAGGCCCCGTTCAACGACCCCAAGGTCCGCCTCGCGATGCAGTACGCGGTGGACAAGGAGTCGTTCCAGGCGGCCCAGGGCGGTCCGGCCTTCGTCGACATCGCCACCACCTACCTGCCGCCGGTGCTCACCGACGGCAAGTCGGTCGACCACTTCAAGATCAAGCCGGGCGGCGACGTCGACAAGGCCAAGGCCCTGCTGGCCGAGGCGGGCCAGGCGGCCGGCTTCAAGACCGAGCTCACCACCTCCACCGGTGGCAAGCAGCAGGCCGAGGCCGTCCAGGCGGCGCTGAAGAAGGTCAACGTCGACGTCACCATCAACGTGGTGGACCCGACCGCCGTCAACTCGATCGTCGGTGACAAGACCAAGCAGACGGGTCTGTCGATCAGCGGCTGGTGCCCCGACTACCCGTCGGCCGCCACCTTCCTGCCGATGATCTACGACGGCAAGATCATCAAGGACAAGGGCAACTTCGGCAACGTCACCCGCTTCAACGACCCGGCCACCAACGCCGAGCTGGACCGGATCGCCGGCCTGAGCGACAAGGCCGAGGCCGACAAGGCGTGGCTCGCCCTGGACTCCTCGATCATGGACAAGTCGCCCGCCGTGCCGCTGGCCTGGGCCAAGAAGCCGCTGCTGGTCGGCTCCAACATCGCCGGCGCCTTCGCCCACCCCGTGTGGGCCGGCCAGGTCGACTACGCCGTCATCGGCCTGAAGTCCGTCAAGTAACCCGGGAGTCCGCATGACCGCCCCGCTCTCTCCGTCCCGGGCCGGTGCCGACGGCACCGACGGGACCGGGGGAGCGGGGGCGGCGGCCAGTCCCGCTGCCCCCGCCTCCACCACCGCTCAACCCCCCGCCTCCCCATGGCGGTTGGCCTGGCAGCGGCTGCGCCGCCAGAAGGCCGCGCTGACCGGCTTCGGCATCATCGCCTTCTTCGTCCTGGTCGCCCTGCTCGCCCCGCTGATCACCATGATCAGCGGCCACGGCCCGGCCGACACCGACAAGAAGGCCATCAACTCCTACCTCGGCGGCCTGCCCAAGGGCAGCTTCGGCGGGATGAGCCCCGACCACTGGCTGGGCGTCGAGCCCGGCCTCGGCCGGGACATCTTCGCCCGCCTGCTCTACGGTGCCCAGATCAGCCTGCTGGTGGCCTTCGCCTCGGCGGCCCTGATCACCGTGATCGGGGTGACCCTCGGCATCCTGGCCGGCTACTTCGGCGGCCGGGTGGACACCATGATCAGCCGGTTCATGGACGTCATGATGTCCTTCCCCACCCTGATCTTCATGATCGCGCTGCTCTCGGTGGCCCGGGACGTCAACCGGGTGCTGCTGCTGATCATCGTGATGGGCGTCTTCAGCTGGCCCTACATCGCCCGCGTCATCCGGGCCCAGACGCTCTCGCTCAAGCACCGCGAGTACGTCGAGGCGGCCCGGGCCAGCGGCACCTCCTCGGGCCGGATCCTGCTCACCGAGATCCTCCCCAACCTCTCCGGCACCGTCATCGTCTACGTCACGCTGGCCATCCCCGGCCTGATCGGCACCGAGGCGGCCCTCACCTTCCTCGGCGTCGGCGTCCGGCCGCCGACCCCCTCGTGGGGCCAGATGATCGCGGACTCGGTGCAGTACTACAAGGTCGACCCGATGTTCTTCGTCCTGCCGAGCCTCTGCCTCTTCCTGGTGGTCCTCGGCTTCACCCTGATCGGTGACGCGCTCCGCGACGCCCTCGACCCGAAGGGCGGCAAGGCGTGATCTGGTTCCTGATCCGCCGTCTGGTCGGCATCGCCGCCACGCTGTTGGTGATCTGCGCGCTGACCTTCGCGGTGTTCTACCTCTTCCCGGCCGATCCGGCCGCCCAGTTCTGCGGCAAGGACTGCTCCACCGAGCGGATCGAGATGGTCCGTCAGCAGCTCGGCCTGAACGACCCGTTGATCGTCCAGTTCGGCCGCTACCTGGTCGGCATCTTCGCCGGCCAGACCCTGGGCAGCGGGCCGTACGCGGTCCAGTGCGACTTCCCCTGCTTCGGCTACTCCTTCCAGAGCGCCCAGCCGGTCTGGGACCTGATGATGGACCGCTTCCCGGTCAGCGCCTCGCTGGCGCTGGGCGCGGCGGTCTGCTGGCTGGCCCTGGGCATCTCGGCCGGCGTGGTCTCCGCCCTCAAGCGGAACACCTGGATCGACCGCACCGTGATGGTGGCCACCATCGGCATCGCCGCGCTGCCGGTCTACTTCACCGCGATGATCCTGCTCTACGTGGTGGTCTCGGTGCTGGGCCTGATGCCGCTGCCCCGGTACATCGCCTTCGGCGAGGACCCGGTCGGCTGGCTGCGCAACCTGATCCTGCCGTGGATCACGCTGGCGCTGCTCTCGGCCGCCCTCTACGCCCGGATGACCCGCAACTCGGTCATCGAGACGATGGAGGAGCCCTTCGTGCGCACCGCCAGGGCCAAGGGCCTGCGGGAGCGCCGGGTGGTCGGGCGGCACGGGCTGCGGCCCGCGCTCACCCCGGTGGCCACCATGCTCGGCCTGGACCTCGGCGGCCTGCTGGCCGGGGCCCTGATCACCGAGCAGCTGTTCAGCCTCCCGGGCGTCGGCAAGCTCTTCGCCGACTCGCTCAACAAGGCGGACCAGCCGGTCATCATGGGCGTCACCCTGCTGGCCTCGTTCTTCATCGTGACCTCCAACCTGGTGGTCGACCTGATGTACGCCTGGATCGACCCGAGGGCGAGGCTCTCATGACCGCACTGCTCGAAGTCACCAACCTCGAAGTCGAGTTCAACACCGCCGAGGGCGTCGTCAAGGCGATCAAGGGCGTCGACTTCACGGTCGAACGGGGGAGGACCCTCGGGATCGTCGGTGAGTCCGGCTCCGGCAAGTCCGTCACCTCGCTGGCGGTGATGGGCCTGCACCGGGGTGCCAAGGTCACCGGCTCGGTGAAGTTCGACGGCACCGAGCTGATCGGCGCCCCCGACGAGACCGTGCGCAAGCTGCGCGGCCGCCGGATGGCGATGGTCTTCCAGGACGCGCTCACCTCGCTGCACCCGTACTTCACCATCGGCGACCAGATCTCCGAGGCCTACCGGGAGCACTTCGGCGGCAGCAGGAAGGCCGCCTGGGCCCGGGCCGTCGAGGTGCTCGGCGACGTGGGCATCCCGGAGCCGGCCCGCCGGGCCGGGGAGCACCCGCACCAGTTCTCCGGCGGCATGCGCCAGCGCGCGATGATCGCTCTCGCGCTCTCCTGCGAGCCGGACCTGATCATCGCCGACGAGCCCACCACCGCACTGGACGTCACCGTGCAGGCCCAGGTGCTGGAGCTGCTGATGAAGCTCCAGCAGGAGCGCGGGCTCGGGGTCATGATGATCACCCACGACCTCGGCGTGATCGCCCGGGTGGCCGACGAGGTCCTGGTGATGTACGGCGGCGCCGCCGCCGAACAGGCCCCGGCGGACACGCTGTTCACCACCCCGCGGCACCCGTACACCCGGGGGCTGCTGGACTCGCTGCCGCGGCTGGACGCCCCGGAGGGGGAGGCCCTGCGCTCCATCCCGGGCTCCCCGCCCTCGCTGCTCAACCCGCCGCCCGGCTGCGCCTTCCAACCGCGCTGCCAGGTCTACGCGGCGGAGCCCAGCGAGCTCTGCACCGCCGGCCGCCCGCCGCTGCGCCTGGTCGCCCCGGAGCACCGCAACGCCTGCGTCCGTGACGCGGCCGACCTCGACGGGGTGACGGCATGACCACCACCGAAGTGACCACCGAGGCCGCCCGGGCCACCGGGACCATCCTGACGGCCGAGAACCTGGGCATGACCTTCCCGGGCCCGCGCTCCGGCCTGCGCCGCAGCGCCGGGATCAAGGCGGTGGACGGCGTCAGCTTCGACGTCCGGGCCGGCGAGACCCTGGGCCTGGTCGGCGAGTCCGGCTGCGGCAAGTCCACCACCGGGCGGATGCTGGTCCGGCTGCTGGACCCGACGGCCGGTCAGGTCTCGTTCCAGGGCGCGGACATCACCCGCACCGGGCAGCGCGAGCTGCGCCCGCTGCGCAGCAAGCTGCAGATGATCTTCCAGGACCCGTTCGCCTCGCTGAACCCGCGGCAGACCGTCCAGCAGATCATCTCGGCCCCGCTGCGCGCCCAGGGCCTGGCCACCGCGGCGATCCGCAGCGAGGTCCGCGACCTGGTCGACCTGGTCGGGCTGGCGCCCGAGCACCTGGAGCGCTACCCGCACCAGTTCTCCGGCGGCCAGGCCCAGCGCATCGGCATCGCCCGGGCGTTGGCGACCCGCCCGGAGCTGGTGGTGGCGGACGAGCCGGTCTCCGCCCTGGACGTCTCGATCCAGGCGCAGATCGTCGGGCTGATGGAGCGGCTCCAGCGCGAGCTGGGCGTGGCCTACGTGTTCATCGCGCACGACCTGGCGGTGGTCAAGCACATCAGCCACCGGGTCGCGGTGATGTACCTCGGGCGGATCGTCGAGATCGGCGACAAGCAGGACGTCTACGACAACCCGGCCCACCCGTACACCAAGGCGCTGCTCTCCGCGGTGCCGCTGCCCGACCCGGCCGCCGAGCGGCGCCGGGAGCGGATCGTGCTGCTGGGCGACCCGCCCAGCCCGGCCAACCCGCCGAGCGGCTGCACCTTCCACCCGCGCTGCCCCAAGGCGCAGGAGATCTGCCGCACCGAGCGGCCGCTGCTCCAGATCACCGCCACCGGCGGCGGCCGGCAGGCCGCCTGCCACTTCCCCGAGGCCTGACCCCGCGTCAGCCCCTCCGCTCCGGGGCCCGACCGCGCGTCGGGAGCCCCGGCCCCCGGCCCCGGCCGCCGTCCTCCTCCCCATGGGACGGCGGCCCGGGCCGGGCACCACCCGCTCCACCCGCATCACCTGCTCCACCCACGAGCTCCCCGGTCCTCCGGGAGACCGGGCCGACGGCCCCACCCGATCCGGCCCGCACCCACGTCCGAGCGGACACCGCCCCACCTCCATCCCCCACTGGAGCCCCCCGTGCGAACCTCCCCCCGAACGGCGCGCAGAGCGCTGCTCGCGGCCGCCCTGGCCGCGGCCCTCACCCTTCCGGCCGTCCAGACGGTGCAGGCGGCCACCCAGCCCGCCCCCGTCACGGCCCCGGCCACCTTCCAGGCCGATCCCCAACCCCACAGCGGATACGACGAGTTGGCGCACCTCGGCGACGCGGTGGCCCGTACCGGCGCCTCCGCGCCCGCTCCCGGCGGCGGTTCGCTGGGCGGCACGCCGTTCCCGGGCGCGATGCCCCAGCGGGTCGGCGCCCCCGCCCCGACCGCCGCCGAACTGGCCGCCCCCACGGCCGTGGTGCGGACCGCGGCCGGGGTGCCCTGCACCCTGGACGGCCTGACCGGTCTCGGCCCCGCCCAGCTGGCCGACTTCCTCACCGACCCCGCGGTCAAGGGCGACGACTGCCTCAAGTCCCTGCTCTGGACCTGGGACGCGCGCTTCGCCGTCACCATGGACGGCGCCCACGTCCGGGCGGTGGCCGACCGGATCGTCCAGCAGGTGCCCGCCGAGGACGGCAGCGGCCGGGCCCACCTGTACGAGCTGTTCTACTTCCTGCACGCGGCCGCGTACCACGACTTCACCCAGGCCGGGATCGACATCACCGAGACCGCCACGGCCGCCGCCGTCCGGCGCGCGGTGGACGCCTGGGCCGCCGCCCCGCTGGCCTTCGCCGACACCGACCAGGCCGGGCTGACCACCCGGGAGATGACCATCGCGGCCGGCTCCACCGGCCAGCGGCAGTACCAACTCGCCCTGGCGAAGCGGGTGCTGGCCAAGTTCGGCCCCGGCACCCGGGTCGCCGACAGCTGGGCCTGGGGCACCGCGGGCCTGGCCGCGCTGAACCTCAACTACCTGGGCGTCAACAACCGGGACGCCGCCTTCCTCGCGCAGGTCACCGCCGACGCCTCCTACCGGAGCGCGTTCCGCGACTTCGCCGGGTACGGCCACCTCAAGGGCACCCAGAACGAGTGGCTGGCCCGGGACGCGATGGCCGAGTACGGCCGCTTCGGCGAGCTCCCCGAGCTGAAGGCCGGGGTGGTCGGCGAGCTCGGGTGGCTGCTCTCCACCACCGCCCGGGTCTTCGGCGAGCTCTCCGGCCCCTGGGTGAAGGTGGTCGGCTGGGCCAACGCCTTCGGCGTCTGCCAGCAGTACGACGTCTGCGCGGCCAAGTACGACGCCCAGGTGTTCCCCTACACCTACAGCTACGACAACGGCGCCATCCAGGTCCGCACCTCGCTGGACCGGGCCACCGTCGACCGGATGTACTACGCGAGCAAGCAGGTCAAGACCCAGTTCCTGCGGGTGCTCGGCACCGACGCCCCGCTCGACGGCGACCCGAACGCCACCCTCAACATCCGGCTCTACCCGACCCGTTCGGCCTACGAGCTCTACCACCCGCTGCTCACCGGCATGGGCACCGCCAACGGCGGCATCTACATCGAGCGCGGCGCCACCTTCTACACCTACCAGCGGACCACCGCCGAGTCGTACCTGACGCTGGAGGAGCTCTTCCGGCACGAGTACGTCCACTACCTGAACGGCCGCTGGGCCACCCCGGGCTACTTCGGCGACGCCCGCTGGTACGCCGGCGACCGGCTCACCGCGATGGACGAGGGCACCGCCGAGTTCTTCGACGGCTCCACCCGGGACGGCGGGGTGAAGGTCCGTCAGGCCCTGGTCGCCGCCCTGGCCCGGGACGAGGCGGCCGGCATCCCCCGCCTGAGCGTCGCGGAGCTGCTGCACGCCCGGTACGACGACGCCCCGGCCTTCCACTTCTACAACTACGCCGGGACCTTCTTCGAGTACCTCTGGGCCGAGCGCCCCGCCGAGCTGCGCGCCATGTACGCGCTGATGCGGGCCGACGACCCGGCGGGCTTCGACGCCTGGCGCGACCGGATGGGCGCCGACCAGGCGCTCCAGGCGGGCTACGACGCCTTCCTGACGGCGCAGAGCGCCCGGGTCCAGGACCTGTACGTGCCCAGCACCTCGTTCACCGCCAACGGCTACCTGCGCTACGCCTACGCCTCCGAGGTGCAGGCCGCGATCGCCTCGGCCACCGCCAACACGCCCACCTGCAAGGACAACGGCGACTGGGCCAACAAGCCGATGCGCTTCGTCTGCGAGGGCCGGATCACCGCCAACCTGGCGAACGCGGCCGATCCGGACCAGCTCTTCAAGGACATGTCCTCGACCGTGGACTACTTCGTCCTCACCCGGACCAAGGGCGTCGCCAACAACCTGGACGACATGAACTGCTGGTTCGGCCCGGTCGAGGTATGGCCGGGCGGCAAGGCCGGCACCTCCAGCTACACCTGCGAGGGACCCCTGCGCAGGTGACCAGACCCCCGGTCGGACGTGGCGGGGAACCGTGACGGCGGGCCACGTCCGACCGGGTCCAACCCATCAACTCCCGCGCGGGGCGGCCGTCCTACCGCTTCCGCGGCCGCACCGCGCGGGTCCCACGAAAGGCACGACTGACGTGACTCAGGCACCCCAGCCGCTCAGCTGGGACGGCAGCGCCCACCCCTCCGGCCGGACCGAGACCGTGGCGGAGGTCAACCTCGGCCTGCCCGGGGTCCGGGCCAGAGCCGTGGCCGTCGGCGCCGCCCACCTGGCGGTCCGGGTCGTCCCGCAGGCCGAGCCCGGCGTGGTGGTCGTCGAGGCCGCGCCCGAACTCCCCACCGACGACGGGCCGGTGCGCACCCGCATCGAGTGGCGGCTGCCCTGCACCGGCGCCACCGGCTACTGGACCCCGCTGAGCGGCACCCGCTGGCTGCCCCCGTCCTGGGCGCTGCCCCGGACCGCCTCGCTGCCCAAGGGCGCCCCGGTCGGCAGCCTGGTCGGCACCGCCGACGCCGCGCTGTGCACCTTCGCGGCCGGTGAGACGGTGCTGCCGGTCTCGATCGGCGAGGGCGCGGTCGAGGAGACCGGGGACTTCAGCTTCTGGGTCGAGCACGAGGGCCCGCTGCGCCTGCGCCTGGACCTGAGCGGCCGTCACTTCGCCGACACCGTCCGGGACTGCGCCGCCTGGTGGGCCGAGTCGCTGCCCGCCTCCACCGTGCCGGACGCCGCCTTCGACCCGGTCTTCTGCACCTGGTACGCGCTGCACCTGACCATCACCGCCCCCGAGGTGGAGCGCCTGGCCGCGCTGGCCGCCCCGCTCGGGTTCGGCGCGCTGATCGTGGACGACGGCTGGCAGACCGACGAGGTGGGCCGCTCCTACGCCACCACCGGCGACTGGCAGCCCGCCCCGGCCGGCTTCCCGGACTTCGCCGACCACGTCGACCGGATCCGCAAGCTGGGGCTCAACTACCTGCTCTGGCACGCGCTCCCGTTCCTCGGCGACCGCAGCGCCGCCCAGGCCGAGCTGGCCCCGCACACCCTGGCCCACCTGCCGATGCTGGAGACCTCGGTGCTCGACCCGCGCAGCCCGCTGGTCCGGGCCCACCAGGTCGAGCGCCTCGCCGCGGCGGTGGAGCGGCACGGGGTGGACGGCCTGAAGATCGACTTCATCGACACCTTCCTGCGCGAGGCCACCACCGCCTCGCCCGACCCGGACTGCACCGAGGTCGCCGAGGGCGTCCGCCGCCTGCTGGAGGAGCTGGACACCCGGCTGCGGGCCACCCGGCCCGAGGTGCTGATCGAGCACCGCCAGCAGTACATGGGCCCCGGCCTGTGGCCGTACGCCACCATGGTCCGGGCCACCGACTGCCCGCACAACGCCACCGAGAACCGGGTCCGCTGCGCCGACCTGCGGCTCACCGCGGGCCCGCTGGCCGTGCACGCCGACCCGCTCACCTGGCACCCGGCGGAGGAGCCCGCGCAGATCGCGGTCTTCCTGATCTCGGTGCTGTTCGCCACCGCCCAGGTCTCGGTGGACCTGTCCGCGCAGAGCCCGGAGCAGCTGGCCGCCGTGCGGTTCTGGCTCTCCGTCATGCGCGAGCACCGCGACCTGCTGCAGCGCGCCGAGTTCCGCCCGCACCGCCCCGAGCTGGCCTACCCGCTGATCGAGGCGCGGGACGGCGGGGCGCTGGCCTTCGGCCGCTACGGCGCGCTGCCGGTGCGGGTCACCGGGGAGTGGGAGTCGCTGCTGCTGGCCAACGCCGAGGCGGACACCCTGGTCCGGCTGGTCTTCGACCGGGTGCCGGGACGCTTCTCGGTGCTGGTGCAGGACGCGCTGGGCGGCGAGGTGGCCGCGACCACGGCCTCGGTGGAGGGCGTGGAGTTCACCGTGCACGTGCCGCTGGGCGGTCTGCTGACGCTCCGTCGGGGCTGACACCGGCGCTTTCGTGGCCCGGTTCGGAGGGTGGGGGACCTCCGGACCGGGCCGCCCCCGTTGTCCACCGGGCGGGGTGGTGCCCCCGCCCGGTGAACACCTCTGTGCACCAGGCGGGTCCGACGGAGGGAACCGTAGCAGCGGGACCCGCCTGGTGAGCTCGTGTCCCCGACGGTACGCCCGCCGACACCTCGTCAGGTACCGCACGAGTGCACGGTCGCCGCCGCGGGAGCTGTCACCTGTGCACGGTCACCCCGGGCTCGGGCAGCGCCAGCTCCCCGAGCGCGGCGAAGGCCAGCACCACCTCGTACACCCCGCCGCCCCCGGCGAGCAGTTGCCGCTGCAGCAGCCGCTCGGCCGCCCGCAGGTGCTCCCGGACGGTCTGCGCGTGCAGTCCGAGCTCCCGGGCGGCCCGCTCCACCCCGAGGTCGGCGCGCACCCAGGCCAGCAGGGTGGAGCGCAGCTCGCGGCCGTCCTCCGCCAGCCGCCCGAGCAGCCCGTCGGCCCAGTCCGCCACCGGGGCGGCAGCCAGCAGCTCGCCCAGGCCGGGCGCCGGGAGGCCCGCCCCGGCGGCCACCGCGCAGGCGGCCACCGAGGTGGAGGCCTGCAGCGCCAGGTGCAGCACCGTGCGGCCGGCCACCCCGGCCAGGTCCAGGCCGAGCTGCGCGGCCGCCCGGTCCAGCCGGGCCTTCACGGTGTTGCGGCTGACCCCGAGGATGCGCCCGGCGCTCACGGCGGGGAACTCCAGGCCCAGGTGCAGGGTGCCGAGCAGCTGGTCCCGCCCGCTCAGCGGCAGTGCGTGCAGCGGGCGCAGCACCTCCTCCGCCCAGCGCGCCGCACCGCGCGGCTCCAGCACCTGGCCGAGCCGGCTCTCGGCGGCGTACAGCGCCGCCCGCCCCGGCCGCAGCCGGGCCACCGCCAGCGCCCGGGTGGCGTCCCCGTAGGAGCCGGCGGTCTGCGCCAGCGGCAGCCGGCCGCTGCCGCCGAGCGAGCGGTCCGGGCGCCCGGCCACGAACTCGCGCAGCGTCAGGCCGACCCGGTCCCAGCCCTCCTGCTCCTCCTGCCGGGTGCCGTCCTCCCGCAGCGGCGCCACCACGATCAGGTGCTGCTCGTAGGCCGGGCAGCGGACCACCAGCGCGGTGGGGCCGAGCGCCTCCCGGCACCGCCGGGCCAGCTCGTCCCGCTCCGGCGCAGGACCCTCCAGGACGTAGACCCGCTGCTCCTCGGCGTCCAGCAGGCCGGGGGAGAGGCCCTCCCCGGTGCGCTGGGCGAGCGTCACCTCACCGCCCATCAGCAACTGGAAGACCGCGACCCGCAGCGCCGCCTTGACCTCCTCCAGCCGCTCCCGGTCCGCCTCCGCCTGCCGCACCCGCACCAGCGGCGCGATCAGGTCGGCGGCGTGCGCGACCAGGGCGGCGGCCCGGGCGTCGAAGGGCTCGGTGCGACCCACCGCCAGGACGGGGTACGGCCGGCTGCCGCCGACCGTGGTCAGCCGCACCCGGAGCGGGCCGGCGTCCAGGGCGGCCGACCGCAGCCGGCCGTCCGTCAGCTCGCGCACCGTCGGCGCGGCGGCGGCGAGCAGGTGCTCCGTCCCGGCCGGGGCCGTCACGGCGGGCTCGCCCGGCCGCCCGGTGGTCAGCCGCACCGGGCCGCCGACCGCCCGGGCCAGCCACTCCACCAGGCGCTCCAGCCGCTGGTCGGCCCGCCCGCCGGGCTCCCGCAGGTGGGCCAACAGCTGTGCCAGCTCGGCCTGTTCGCCCTGCACCTCACGCAGCCGGGCGTCGCCGATCCGGCGGGCCACCCGCAGCCAGCTCCGCTCGTCCTCGACCGCCAGCAGGGCCAGGCCGTGCCGCGCGGCCCCGGCCCGGTGCCCCTCGCTGGGCTCCGCCGCGGTGACCGCCACGGCCGCCGCCCGCCCGGCGGCCAGCCGGGCGAAGTCCCGCTCCGTCGCCTGCGGCGGCACCCGCACCAGGCGGTCCGCCACCTCCTCGTCGGGTTCGGCGACCCCGGTCACCGAACGTTCCGCTCCCGTCCCGCCGATCAGCCGCAATCCCGGCACATCGGTCAGTGACCCCACAGTGGGCAAGGCCCCTCCTCGGTACACGCGCTGCTACGTGAGCCCCGGCCGTGCCTGCCGTCGCGATGACGTTCCCTCAGGCGCGCCGTCCCCCCGGTCGACCTGCGCCGATCGTACGCACCACGGCCGGAGCCCCGGTCCGCAGGGTGTGCGGACCGGGGCTCCGGTGCGTGCTGCTGACGGGTGGTCAGCGAGGGTGGTGCAGGGGGTGGGTCAGGAGGCGGGGCCGACCCGGACGGTGGTCAGCTTGCCGCCCTGGGTCTCCCGGACGACCTCGATCTTGGTGTTGGTGTTCGGGACGGCCACCGCGTGCTGCGGGAGCGCCGGGTCGCTGTAGACCCCGGTGCGGTCGTTGAAGACCGGCACGGCCGGCTTCGACGGGAAGGCGTTCAGCACACCGGCCTTGTGCAGGGTGAACTCGGTGGTGGGCTGGAGCGAGAAGGTCGCGTCGTAGGTCTGGGCGCGGCCGTTCACCAGGGTGCCGTCGGAGAACTTCATCGGCTGCGGGTGGGCGTCGATCGGGAGGATCAGGCCGCCGCCCGGGTGGTCCTTGGTGTTGTTGTCCAGGTAGCTGGTGTCCCAGAGCCAGATCAGGACGCCCTCCTGGTACGGGTAGGTGTCGATCACGTTGGTCTTGCCCGCGACCCCGGAGTACCCGAAGTTGTACGGGCCGGTCTTCAGGAAGGCGCCGTAGCCGACGTAGCGGCGGTTCTCCACCACGTAGGCGCGCGGGTGCTCCTTGACGGAGTCCTTGCCCTTGAGCGGGGTGAAGCCGTTCAGCACCCAGTCCTGGTTGCCGTTCTCCGCACCGTCGTTGAGGATCTCGACGCCACCGGCGGTGATCTTGACGGCGTCGACCAGCACGCCCTTGCCGTGGGTGTTGGAGTCCGAGGTGACGTGGAAGCGCAGCTGCACCTTCTGGCCCAGGTAGGCGGTGAGCGGGATGCCCACCTGCCGCCAGGCGTTCGAAGTGCCGCTGAAGCCGGGGACGTTGGCCGCGGTGTTGGTGATCGGCGAGCCGTCCACCGTGCCGCCCAGGGCCTTCCAGGTCTTGCCGTTGTCGGTGCTGGCCTCGACGGTCAGGAAGTCGTAGTCCTGCTCGATGTCGTACCAGGTGGCCGCCGACAGGTTCGCGCTGCCGGTCCTCCCGGTCAGGTCGACCGTGCGGGAGAGCGAGTTGTCCAGGTAGTCGCCGGTGCCGCTGTACCACTGCGAGGCGCCCTCGAAGGGGTCGGCCAGCGTGGTGGTCTTGGTGACCGGGGGCAGGTGCACCAGCACCGCCTGGGCCTGGTCGGTGTTGTAGCCGCTGACGCCGAGCGCGTGGCTGGACCGGGTGGCGGCCTGCGCGTCGTCGTAGTTGAGCCAGCCGAACTGCAGCTTGCTCCAGGCGTCCAGGTCACCGGGGTACTCGCCGGTGGTGTTCTTGCCCTTGCCCAGGTACGAGGCCGAGGACATCAGGGACCAGAAGTTGACGCTGTTGTCGCCGCCGCTGGTCGGGTACAGGTCCGGCAGGCCGAGGTTGTGGCCGTACTCGTGCGAGAACAGGCCCACGCCCGAGTTCTCGCCGCCCTGCACGTAGTCGTAGGCGTAGAGGCCGGAGTCGCCGAGCGGCGCGCCGCCGATCTTGTTGCCCTCCGGACCGATCTGGCCGGACGGGTCCGGCAGGGCCCAGGCGCGGTGCGCCCACATGGCGTCGCCGCCCTGCGCGCCGCCGCCCCAGGTCTCGTCGACGCCCGCGTGGACCACCACGAGGTTGTCGATGTACCCGTCGGGCTCGTTGAAGTTGCCGTCCTTGTCGAAGTCGTAGCGGTCGTAGACGTCGTACTGCTTGAGCTCGTCCTTGACCGACTGCGCGGTGCGGCCCTTGGCGATCTCGCCGTCGTACCAGGCCTTGGTGGCGTCCCGGATGAACTCGTGCGCCTGGGTCCACGCACCGCCGCCCTGCGGGCCCTTGTTGGACCCGTAGCGCGCCTCGTTCCACGGCAGCGTCACCCAGTCGGAGACGGTGCCCTCGATGTCGTACCGGCCCGAGGACTGGGTGCGGTAGTAGTTCCGCATCGAGTTGGCGCCGGCCGTGTCGTCGAAGAACATCTGCTGGTAGTACGACTTGGAGAAGTCGTTCTTCCAGAAGGTGTGGGTGTCGCTCTTGTCCGGCTTCGGGATCGCGTTGTGGCGCGGGCCCGGGGTGCCGGCGTAGCGGGGGACGCCGTTGTACAGCGTGGTGTTGTCGACCTGGTCGCCGAACTGGGCCAGGATGACGAAGACCTTGTCCTTGCGCTCCTGCGCGAGCTGGACGAAGTCGTTGCCGATCTTCACCTGCTTCGGCGCGGTCTTCGCCGAAGTCTTCGCCACGGCGCCCTTGTTGAGCTGCTCCAGCGCCTTGGTGCGCAGCGCCTGCCGGACCTTCTCCTGCGGGGCGAGCGGGGCCTGCGGGGCCTCCTTGGCCTCCAGCCCGCCGCCGGCCTGGGCGTCCTGCGACTGGACGGGGGGAGTGGGGAGCGGGGCGGCGGCGGCGATGCCGCTGCCGATCAGCGAGGCCGCTATCGCGCTGGTGGTCAGTGCAGCGAGGGCCGCTGCGGTCATTCTGCGCAACTGACCGGTCCTTTCCGGACGGGGGTGGTCGGGTGAGCGAGGGTAATATTTCACATGTCATCCATCACACGGAACCCCTCTGACTACCCGAATTTCCCACCGGAAACACGGAGGACCCCGCCACCCCCTTCCGGGGGCGGCGGGGTCCTGACGGGCCGTCAGGCCGTCAGCCGGCCGAGGAGTTCCGGCAGCCGCCCGATCAGGGCGGTCGCCCCGGCCCCGGTCAGCTTCGGCCCGGGGGTGAGCGCGGTGTAGCCGAGCACGTCCATCCCCGCGGCCCGGGCGGCCAGCACGCCGTTCGGGCTGTCCTCGATCACCAGGCAGTCGGCGGGTGCGACCCCCAGGGCGGCCGCCGCGTGCAGGAAGAGGTCCGGGGCCGGCTTGCCCACGCCGCCCACGTCCTGGGCGCTGAACACCGACCCCGCCGGCAGCAGCGGCCGCAGGCCGGTCCGCTCCAGGGTGAGCTCGATCCAGGCGTGGTCGGAGGAGGAGGCCAGGCAGTACGGCACCCCGCGCCGGCCGAGCTCCGCGAGCACCTCGGCCGCGTCCCGGGTCGGGGCGAGCTCCTCGCGGAACGCGGCGAACACCCGCTCGTGGCAGCGTCGTTCGAAGTCCTCCGGCAGGGTGCCCCCGTACCGCCGGGCCACCACCTCGTGGACGTTGCGCCCCGCGTTGCCGAGGAAGTCCCGGAGCGAGTCCTCCAGGGTGGTCGGGTAGCCGAGCTCGGTCAGGTACCCGGACAGGATCCGGTGCGCGGTCGGCTCGCTGTCCACGAGCACGCCGTCGTTGTCGAAGATCACCAATTGGTAGGCCATCGGCGAAGGCTAACCGGAGCGGGGCGGTCCGGTGGAGTGCTCTTCCATCGGACCGCCCCGACGTCCATCAGATCAAGTGCGAGCGGATGAAGGCCAGTTCGGCCTCGGTGACGAGCTCGTTCATGCCGTCCGGGGTCATGTGCGAGACGCCCGGGAGCGGGAGCACCGCGTGCGCGCGGCCGGCCGCGTGCAGGGCCTCGGAGAGCAGCAGGGTGTGCGAGGGGTGGACGTTGTCGTCGGCCAGGCCGTGGATCAGCAGCAGCGGGCGGGTGAGCGCGGGGGCGTCGTCGACCAGGCAGTCGGCGGCGTAGCCCTCGGGGTTCTCCTGGGGGAGGCCGAGGTAGCGCTCGGTGTAGGCGGTGTCGTACCGGCGGAAGTCGGTGGGCGGGGCGCCCGCCGCGGCGGCGTGGAAGACGTCCGGGCGGCGCAGCACCGCGAGGGCCGCGAAGTACCCGCCGTAGGACCAGCCGCGGACGCCGACCCGGGTCAGGTCGAGGTCGGGGTGGGTCTCGGCGAGCGCCTGGATCGCGGCCACCTGGTCCTCGATCGCGACCGCGGAGAAGCGCCGGAAGATCGCCTTCACGAAGGCGGGCGAGACGAACGGGGTGCCCCGGTTGTCGGTGGTGACCACGGCGAAGCCCTGGTCGGCCCACCACTGGCGGGCCTGCCAGCGGCGCGGCTCGTTGGCCACGGCCTGGTAGCCGGGGCCGCCGTAGACGTCGAGCAGCACCGGCAGGCGGGTGCCGGCCACGTGGTCGCGCGGGTAGACCACCGCGGTGGGCAGGCCCAGCTCGGTCACCCGGGCGAGCTTCGGGGTGACCACGTAGGGCAGCGCGGCCGCGCGGTCCGGGAGGTCGAACTCCTCGCCGGAGAAGTGCAGTCGGCGCCGGATGCCGGTGGGCGTGGCGTGGGTGAGGAGCAGGGTGTCGCCCGCGGCGAGGACGGAGTGCACGCCGGTGCCCTCGGTCAGCCGGGAGAGCGCGCCGCTGTCCGGGTCGAGCAGGAAGACGTGCTGGTCGGCCGGGTCGTCCTGGCCGGCCTCGATCAGCAGGCCGTCCCCGTGCTGCCCGATCACCCGGCGGACCTGGGTCCGCTCGTCGGTGAGGATCTTGCCGTCCAGGGCCACCGCGCGGGCCTCGCCGCCGGGGGTGTCGGCGGAGGTGAGCAGCCGCCCGTCGGACAGCCGGGCCGGGGTGCCGGGCAGGTCGTCCACCCAGAACTCGTCGACGGTGCGCGAGAGTTCGCGGGTCGCGCCGGTGGCCGGGTCGGCGCTGAGCAGCAGCACGTTCTGCTGGAGGCGGTCGGCCACGGTGAGCAGCAGCTCGCCGTCGCCCTCCCAGCCGGCCGCGCAGACGTACGGGTACGCCGCGCGGTCCCAGGCGACCTCGGTGCGGGTGCCGTCCAGGCCGAGCACCCAGAGCCGCAGGTCGACGTTGGGCCCGCCCGCCTGCGGGTAGGCGAAGCTCTCGGGGGCCCGCTCGGGGTGCGACGGGTCGGCGAACCAGCGCAGCGGGAGGGCGGATTCGTCGATCCGGGTGGCCAGCACGGCCCGGCCGTCGGGTGACCACCAGTGGCCCCGGGTGCGGCCGAGCTCCTCGGCGGCGGCGAACTCGGCGACGCCCCAGACGGCGCCGTCGGCCGGGCTGAGCGGCTCGGTGCGGTCGGTCAGGTGCAGCGCGCCGCCGGTCACGTACGCGACCACCGAGCCGTCGGCGTTCGGGCGGGGGTCGAAGGCCGGTCCGGCGACCGGGAGTTCGGTGGTCGAGCCGTCGGCCACGGCGGTGCGGAAGATCCGGCCGTCGAGGGCGAAGACGGCCTGGGCGAGGTCGGAGGTGGCGGTGAAGGAGCCGATGCCGGGGGCCCAGAGCCGGATCCGCTCGCGCAGGCGGCGCTCCAGCACGGGCAGGTCGGCGGGGGCGCCGGTGCGGCCGGGCAGCAGGACGGCGGGGTCGGCGACCAGGTGCTCCTGACGGGTGGTCAGGTCGAACAGCCAGAGTCGGTCCACCGGGTCCTCCGGGCCGGTGGAGCGGAGGAAGAGCAGCCGGGTGCCGTCGGCGGAGAAGCTGACCGCGCGCGGGGCGCCGTAGGTGAATCGGCCGGTGCGGGAGCTGAGGGCGAGGAACTGGTCGGTGTGCGTCACGGCCCGATGGTTGCCCCGGAGGGGGGATTTCGGCTAGAAGTATGCAGTGTGAAATGTCACACATCATCACTCGAGGGAGCCCCATGAGCGACGAACTGCCCCGCCAGATCCAGGGGGCGGCCTCGCTGTTCACCCTCGACCCGGCCGTGGCGCACCTCAACCACGGCTCGTACGGGGCGGTACCGCTACCCGTCCAGCGCGCCCAGGCCAAGCTGCGGGCCGAGCAGGAGCAGGACCCGGACGGCTGGTTCCTGGAGCTGCCCGACCGGATCGCCCGGGCCCGCGCCCGGGTGGCCACCGCCCTGAACGCCCGCCCCGACCGGATCTCGCTGGTCACCAACGTCACCGAGGGCGTGGCGGTGGTGCTCGACTCGATCCCGCTCGCCGAGGGGGACGAGGTGCTGGTCACCGACCACGGCTACGGCGTGGTCACCCGCGCCGCCGAACGCCGGGCCGACGAGAGCGGCGCCCGGGTCCGCACCGTCCGGCTCTCGGTCCACACCCCCGACCAGGAGGCCGTCCGCGAGCGGATCCTGGCGGCCGTGGACGAGCGCACCAAGGTCGCCGTGCTCGACCTGGTCACCTCGCCGACGGCCCGTCAGATCGCCGACCCGGTGCTGCTGGCGGAGCTGCGCGCCCGCGGCGTGATCACCGTGGTGGACGCCGCGCACGCGCCCGGCATGCTCCCGGTGGACCTCGGCGAGCAGGCCGGCGGCGCCGACTTCTGGGTCGGCAACCTGCACAAGTGGGCCTTCACCCCGCGGGCCGCCGCGGTGCTCGCGGTGGCGGGCGGCTGGCGCTCGCGGATCCGGCCGCTGATGTTCTCCTGGGAGCACGACCGCGGCTTCCCCGGCCGGGTGGAGTGGCGCGGCACCGCCGACTACACCCCCTGGCTGGCCGCGCCCACCGGCTTCGCCCTGCTCGACCAGCTCGGCGCCGAGCGGGTCCGCGCCCACAACGAGGCCCTCGCGGCGTACGGGCAGCGGCAGTTGGTGGAGCGCACCGGGCTGCGGGTCCTGCCCGGCCTGGCCGGCGCGGCGATGCGGGCCGTCCGGCTGCCCCCCGGCTGCGCGGAGAGCGACCACACCGCCAAGGCGCTGATGGTGGCGATCCGGCGGCGGTTGAACGCCCGGGTGGCGATCCGCCCGTGGTCCGGCGGCGGGGTGCTCCGGGTGAGCGCCCAGGTCTACAACCGCCCGGAGGAGTACCGGAACCTGGCGTCCGGTCTGGTGGAGCTGCTGGACGGCCGCTGAGCGGCTGCCCGTCGAGCCCTCGGGGGGAGCCCGAGCCGCGGTGGGAGGGGATCGTGGCCCCCTCCCACCGCCCCCGTCGGAGGCCCGCTGTGCGGCCGGGCCTCCGACGGGACACCGCGTGACCCGCCGTCAGTTCCCGGCCGCCCGCAGCTCGGCGAGCAGCGCGTCCCGGTCGGAGATCAGCTCGGTGAGGATGCGCCGGGCCGCCCGCATCAGGTCGGCCACGTCGCCGCCCGCCAGGGCGTAGACCACCGTGGGGCCCTCCCGGGTGGCGGTGACGATCCCCGCCCGTCGCAGCACGGCGAGCTGCTGGGAGAGGCTGGACGGCTCGATCTCCAGGTCGGCGAGCAGGTCGCGGACCGGGGTCGGCCCGGCCTGGAGGAGTTCCAGGACCCGGATGCGGACGGGGTGCCCGAGCATCCGGAAGAGCTCCGCCTTGGCCTGGTACAGCTGGACCGGCATGAGTCGTGACCCCCCTGGCGCACCGTCAGAGTTCCAGGCCTGCCTCGATCAGGCGCAGTTGGTGACGCGCCATCGCCATGTTGGCCCGGGCCCGGTTGAGGGCCAGGTAGAGGAAGAGGCCGCGCCCGTTGGGCATGGTGAGCGGGCGGATCAGGTGGTACTGGGTGGTGAGCGAGATCAGCATGTCCTCGATCTCGTTGTCGTGCAGGTTGAGCATCTGCATGGTGCGCATCTTGGCGCGGACCAGGTCGGTGTTGGCGGCGGCGGCCACGTTCAGGTCCAGGTCGCTGCTGCCGTCGCTCAGGGTGCCGAGCGCCATCCCGCTGTCGTAGTCGACCAGTGCCACACCGATCGCACCGTCGATGCTCATGGCGTCCTTGAGCGCGCTGTCGAGACTTGCCACGGTGCCCTCCCGCTGTCGGCGGGGGCCGCGCCCCTGTGGGCGGCCCCGGTGCACCGACTGTAGGAAGCGGACCCCGCGCCGCAGGCGCTCTGCCCGGAACCGACCGAAGAAGGACCGGGCCCGACCGGGTGTTGACGGGATGAAGGATTGTGCAACTGACAAGCTGATCCGAAGGTGATCGGCGGACGCCCCGGGACGCCCGCCGGAGCCGGGTCACCCGATCGAGGTGACCAGCCCGGCCGCCAGTCTCAGCGAGTCGTCCAACTGCCGCCGGGAGGCCCGCAGCAGCTCGCCGTTGTGCTCGATCAGGTCCCGCTGGTACGCGGACTCCACCGCGAACCAGATGCCGACCAGGTTGGTCTCGCGCTTGCAGGCCACGTCCGCGGTGGCCGCCGTGATCCCCTCGGGACCGGTGAACGCCTCGGGCCGCAGGCCGAGTTCGGGCTGCGGGCTGACCGGGTTCCCGGCCCGGTAGCCCTTGCCGGCCATGCACCTGGCCCAGGCCTCGCGGGCGGCGTCCACCCGGGCGTCCCGGCGGGAGCGGTCGTAGCCGTCGGCGTCCAGGTCCTGCACCTTGAGCGGGTCGGGCGCCCCGGCGGTCGGCACCCAGAGCTTGAGGTAGCCCTCCCGCACGCAGCCCCCCGGCGGCACCGGCAGCCCGTTCACCCGGCCCGCGCTGCGGCCGGACTTCTCCGCGTCCGCCTGGTTGGCCGGCAGCGAGGCCGGATCGGCGCCGTCCTCACCGCCGAGCACCAGCCGCTCGGTCGGGTCCATCGAGGGCTGCGGGGGCTTGGCCCGGCCCTCGGCGCCCAGCGTCCCGTAGCCGCTGCCGGCCGCCTCGGCCGGATCGGCCAGTCCGTACCGCCTGGTGTTGCCCGGCGCGCCGGCCGGCGGCAGCTCGGGCACCCGGTAGCGGAAGCCGTACCTGGCCATGCACTGGTCCGTCAGGATCCGCTGCGCCCGGTCGAGCCGGTCCAGCTCGCCCTCGCTCGGCAGGTACTCCTGGAGCGGCAGCCGCAGCGCTCCGGCGTCCGCCGGGGTCGGCACCGGGCCCGGGAGCGCGGGCCCGGTGCCGGGGGCGCTCCCCGTCCCGCCGTCGGAACAGCCCGCCAACAGCAGGACGGCGGCGGCGAGGGCGGCGGGCAGGACGGAGGAACGCAAGGGGGAGCTCCCGGAGGTGACGGCCCTGACGAGGGGTCAGTTGTAGTAGGCGGAGGAGATCTGGTGCCAGAAGGTGCTGGTGGCGTTGGAGGCCACGCCGGCGTTGATCCAGCCGTGCCGGCCGCCCCGGTAGACGTCGCTGTAGACGTGCCAGGTGTAGCTGTCCCGGTTCCAGTAGGACTCGTTCTGGTCGTTCACCGCGCCGCCGTAGCGGGGCCAGGCGAGCTGGGTGAAGTCCCCCCGCGAGAGGTAGAGGTCCAGCACCTCGTAGGTGGTGTTCGGCCCGCCGTAGATGGCGAACTCCCCGGGCTCGCTGACCCCGTCCAGTTCGGCCGCGCCGGCCGGGGCGGCCCCGGCCAGGACGAGGCAGGCGGCGGCGGTGAGCCCGGTCGCAAGGGTGGTCAGGCGGTGCAGGAGCCGTGGTCGCTGAGCCGGCATGGCTGGGGCCTCTCTGGAAGGGGGAACGGGACGCGGTACCCGGTGCCTGGTGCTGATGGGTAAGTGGAGCACTGCCGTGACTCCTTGCACAGGCGTGATTGCGCCACGTTGTCATGGCCCGCTCCGGCCCGGTACGCCCCGGTCCGGGCACCCGCCGCCCCCGCTCCCCGCCCCTCCCCGCTCCCGTCCGGGATCCCGCGAAAAGGGTGCTGTTGATGTCGGTCCTGGCGGGTAATGTCTGGCTGAGATGCACGATCACCACACCAACCGCACCCGCTGCGCCCCCGTCCGTGCCGAGGCCCTCCGCGCCCCGGCCGCGCGGGCCCCGCAGCCGCAGGCGTCGCCGTCTGCGCACCCGTCCCGCCCGGCCCTTCCCCGGCCCGGCATCCAGCAGTCCCACGGGAAGAAGAGGTGACGCCGATGAACAGCGCCGTGCCCGAGCGCCCCGAGAACCCGGCCGCTCCGGACACCGAGGAGCTCAGCCCCGCCGAGGCGTACGCCGCCTTCCGGCGCCGGGCCAAGGAGCAGGCCACCGTCCTGCACGGCTTCCGTCAGCTCTACGACTTCGAGCTGGACGACTTCCAGCTGGAGGCCTGCCGCTCGCTGGAGGCCGGCGAGGGCGTGCTGGTCGCCGCGCCGACCGGCTCCGGCAAGACCATCGTCGGCGAGTTCGCCGTCCACCTGGCCCTGCAGTCCGGCCGCAAGTGCTTCTACACCACGCCCATCAAGGCGCTCTCCAACCAGAAGTTCGGCGACCTGGTGAAGCGCTACGGGGCCGACAAGGTCGGCCTGCTGACCGGCGACAACAGCGTCAACGGCGACGCCCCGGTGGTCGTGATGACCACCGAGGTGCTGCGCAACATGCTCTACGCGGGCTCCTCCGCGCTGGACGGCCTCGGCTACGTGGTGATGGACGAGGTGCACTACCTCGCCGACCGCTTCCGCGGCGCGGTCTGGGAGGAGGTCATCATCCACCTCCCCGAGTCCGTGGTGCTGGCCTCGCTCTCCGCCACCGTCTCCAACGCCGAGGAGTTCGGCGACTGGCTGGACACCGTGCGCGGCGGCACCAAGGTGATCGTCTCCGAGCACCGTCCCGTGCCGCTCTGGCAGCACGTGATGGCCGGAAACCGCATGTACGACCTGTTCGCCGATCCGGACCGGGACGGCCGCCCCAAGGGTTCGCTCACCAACCCCGCCAAGGCGGTCAACCCCGAGCTGGTCCGCCTCTCCCGCTCCGAGGGCGACCGCAACCCGCGCGGCGACCGCTTCGGCCGCGGCCGCGGCCGCTCGATGCCCAACGGCCGCCCCAGCCGGGTCTGGACCCCGGGCCGGGTCGACGTCATCGACCGCCTCGACGCCGAGGGCCTGCTGCCCGCCATCACCTTCATCTTCAGCCGGGCCGGCTGCGAGGCCGCCGTCCAGCAGTGCCTCACCTCCGGCCTGCGGCTCAACCGCGAGGCCGACCGGGCCACCGTCCGCGAGATCGTCCAGGAGCGCTGCGCCGACATCCCGGACGAGGACCTGCACGTCCTGGGCTACTTCGAGTGGCTGGACGGGCTGGAGCGCGGCATCGCCGCCCACCACGCCGGGATGCTGCCCCGCTTCAAGGAGGTGGTCGAGGAGCTCTTCGTGAAGGGCCTGGTCAAGGCCGTCTTCGCGACCGAGACCCTCGCCCTGGGCATCAACATGCCCGCCCGCTCCGTGGTCCTGGAGAAGTTGGTCAAGTGGAACGGCGAGACCCACGCCGACATCACCCCCGGTGAGTACACCCAGCTCACCGGCCGGGCCGGCCGCCGCGGCATCGACGTCGAGGGCCACGCCGTCGTGCTCTGGCAGCGCGGCCTCGACCCGGAGGCGCTGGCCGGTCTGGCCGGCACCCGCACCTACCCGCTGCGCTCCTCCTTCCGCCCCTCCTACAACATGGCCGTCAACCTGGTCGGCCAGTTCGGGCGGCACCGCTCCCGGGAGCTGCTGGAGACCTCCTTCGCGCAGTTCCAGGCGGACCGCGCGGTGGTCGGCATCGCCCGCCAGGTGCAGAAGAACGAGGACGGGTTGGCGGGCTACCGCGAGTCGATGACCTGTCACCTCGGCGACTTCGAGGAGTACATGGGCCTGCGGCGGCAGCTGAAGGACCGTGAGAACGAACTCGCCCGCGAGGGCAGCGGCCAGCGCCGGGCCTCCGCCATCGAGGCCATCGAGGCCCTCAAGCCCGGCGACGTCATCCACGTCCCCACCGGCAAGTTCGCCGGGCTCGCCCTGGTCCTCGACCCGGGCCTGCCGCCGGTCTCCCGCTCGCCGCGCCACCAGCGCCACCCCGACTACCAGGACGGGCCGCGCCCGGTGGTGCTCACCGCCGAGCGGCAGGTCAAGCGGCTCGCGATGATCGACTTCCCGTACCCGGTGACCGCGGTCGACCGGCTGCGGATCCCCAAGTCCTTCAACCCGCGCAGCCCGCAGTCCCGCCGCGACCTGGCCTCCGCCCTGCGCACCAAGGCCGGCCACCTCGAGCCCGAGCGCTTCCGCAAGGGCCGGGCCGCCGCGGCCGACGACGCGGAGATCACCCGGCTGCGCACCGAGCTGCGCCAGCACCCGTGTCACGGCTGCTCCGACCGCGAGGACCACGCCCGCTGGTCCGAGCGCTACCACCGGCTCCAGCGCGACACCCAGGTGCTGGACCGCAAGATGCGCTCCCGTACCCACACCATCGCCCGCACCTTCGACCGCGTCTGCGGCCTGCTCACCGACCTCGGCTACCTCAGCGGGGACACCGTCACCGACGACGGCAAGCGCCTCGGCCGCCTCTACGGCGAGCTCGACCTGCTCGCCTCGGAGTGCATCCGCGAGGGCGTCTGGGCCGAGCTCGCCCCGGCCGAACTCGCCGCCTGCGCCTCGGCCCTGGTCTACGAGTCGCGCCAGTCCGACGACGCCGCCACCCCGCGGGTCCCGGAGGGCGCCGCCAAGGAGGCCCTCGCCAGCATGATCCGCATCTGGGGCCACCTCGACGCCCTGGAGGAGCAGCACCGCATCAACACCGCCGAGGGCGTCGGCCAGCGCGAACCCGACCTCGGCTTCGCCTGGGTCGCCTACCGCTGGTCCCTCGGCCACAACCTCGACCAGGTCCTCCGCGACGCCGACCTCCCGGCCGGCGACTTCGTCCGCTGGACCAAGCAGTTGATCGACGTCCTCAGCCAGATCCAGGACGCCGCGGGCGACGACACCAAGCTCCGCACCACCGCCCGCAAGGCCGTGGACAGCCTCCGCCGCGGCATCATCGCCTACAGCTCGGTCGGCTGACCGACAGCGCCGGCGCCCGTACCCGACTGACCGTCAGTCCGGGTACGGGCGCCGCCGTGTTCACGCACCCAGCGTCTCCACCAGGCGCTCCAGGGAGCTGCCGAGGCCCCAGCGGGCGCTGAGCTCCTCCAAGGCCATGGGGTCGAGGGGTTCGTGGGGGAGGGTGGAGTCGAAGGCCGGGAGCGGCACATCGGTGGCGACGCGGACGACGGTGGGGGCGCCGTCGAGGAGGTTCTTGCGGCGGGCGGGGGTGAGTTTGGAGACGGGGTCGGCGGCGGCGCGGATGCCGGCCAGGTCGCCGTACTCGCGGATGAGCTGGGCGGCTGTCTTCTCGCCGATGCCCTTGACGCCCGGCAGGCCGTCGCTCGGATCGCCGCGCAGGGCGGCCATGTCGGCGTACTCGGCGCCGGTGACGCCGTACTTCTCCACCAGGGCGGCCTCGTCGATCAGTTGGGCGTTGCCGACGCCCTTGACCGGGTAGACGACCTGGATGCCCCGGGCGTCGTCGACGAGCTGGAAGAGGTCGCGGTCGCCGGTTATTGACCTACTGTCAACTGTTGGACTGCTCAAGCGGATGTGAAGCTAACGCTGACGTACGTGCGTGTCGGCGATGACCCCTTTCCCCGTGATTTACAGAATCAGCGGGTCGACCGGTGGCCAGGGGTAGCCCAGTTGCTCGGCATCAATTGAACCTCCCCAGACTTCGGCGGTCCACCGGGCCGATCGGATCGCAGGTAGGGGCGGTAGTTGAACCACGGGTTTCGGCCTGCCAGCGCAGCGCGCCAGTCGAAAGCTCCACGGCTTCGATCCACATCTTGCTCGGGATCTCGGCAGCGATGAACACCCCGCCCGCTCCCGTTGACCTCAGCCGAACAGCGCCAATTGCCCGTCCTCCTCCGGGGCCTGGGCCAGCCCCGGTGCGTCCACCAGGTCAGGATCGGCCTCCGCGTCTGCGTCTTCTACCTCCGCAGCCTCGGCGATCACCGGAAGCACATATGCCTGGGCGAGGCCGGCCAGGTGCAAAGGCAGCGGGAGGGAGAGCGCGTCTTGGTAGTCGGGCGCTTGGCGGAGCTGGTGCATCGCCAGGGCTAGTGCCTCCGGTTGGTCGCCGGGGGTGTCAGCGCTCTCGCCGTCGATGTGGCAGGCGAGGACGGCGATCTCTACCAGCGCGGGGTTCCAGGCGGGCTTGTCGGCGTCGCTGGTCAGCTCTCCGGCGCGGGGGCCCCTGGTGAGCACTCGTGGGGCGAGGCGGTCGGCGCCCTTGGCGGCGGCGGTGAATTGGCTGGCCTTCTCAGTAGTGCTGTAGAAGACGCGCTGGTCCTTGCCCAGAGGCGACTGCTCCACCCACAGGCCTGCCGGGAGCCCGTTGACCCCGTCGGGGCTACCGGTGCCCCACCACTGTGGGGTCTCCCGGCCAGCAGCACCGCGTACCCGGACCAGCCGCAGGTCTGGGTCGAGGCTGCTGGCGGGGGCGTGGCCAGTGCGGATGAGGTCGGCGACAGCCTTGCCGTCCTGAAGCCAGGGCCAGTGCTGGCGACTGTTCTGGGAGTGGGTGATCAGTACGGTTGGGCGGTCGCGGAGTGAGAAGATCATCCGCTGGAGGAAGCGGGCGGTCTCGCCGCGTTGCCGGTCCATGTTCTTGTGCCAGCTCCACCGGGTCACCGGGGCTGGTCCAGCCGGGGCATTCAGGTTGGTCGTGTCGTCGTCGCGCTGGGCGGGCACGACCACAGCCCTTTCCGGCGTCCCGGCGAGTTCAACGGAGAGTTCTTCGGCCGGGTCCCAGCCTTCGCCGGGGATCTCGGCCTTCTTGACCAGCCCGACCAGGAAGGCCGGGTAGGGGATCCAGGCGAGCGCGTCGTCGTCCCAGCCCTGCACATGGGCGAGGCCGTTGCCGCCGGGGTCGGGGCAGACCCGGACCGCGACCGGCAGGTGCAACGGCAGCCTGGTGGGTCCGTCCTTGCGGCGCTTGACCATCCAGACGGCGGCGTAGTCCAGGCTCTCGGGCAGGTTTGCGCCGAGGGTGTGCTCGGGCAGCACCCGCACGCCGAGCTGGCGCAGGCCGTCCAGCCAGCCGGACCGCACCCGATGGTCCACGTTCTTGTCGGATTTGATCGCCCGCGCGGCCGAGGGCACCACTGCGAACTGGGTGAGCACTCCGGCGTCGGCGCAGCCGAGGCGGACGGCGAACTTGGGGTCGGTGAGGGAGGGCCGGAACGTGCTCGGGTGGGCGATCTCCACCAGGGCGAGGGTCGGTGTGGCCGGGTCCGCCCCGTCATCGGCGAGGCAGCCGCGCAGCCGCTCCCGCCGCCGGCGCACGGCGTCGGCGAGGGCTCTGCCCTTCGAGGCGGTCTTGGGACCGAAGACGAGGGCATCGGCGAGTCCGTCGGCGAGCGGCAGGCAGCGCAGGCGGACGGTCAGCTCGGGGCTGTCCCACTCCAACAGCACCGGCTTCCCGGGCACGGCGGCGTTGAAGGCGGCGTTCACGGCGTCGGGGTCGCGGTGGTCGGGTTGTGGCGCGCCGCCGTCGCCGTCTAGGCCGAGGATCTCGGCAAGGGCGTTGATCGCGGACTGGCGCAGTTCGGCGGTCTGCCACAGCAGCCTGGCTTCGACACAGGGCTTGCCCGTCGTCGCCGTATTGCCCGCCGGCCGTGCTGCTACGGCCAGCGCGCTGCGGCGGGCGTGCGCGACCCGCGTCTCTTCGGCCTTCTTGGCGGCGTTGCCGACAGGCTTGGGGCGGGCGTTGCCCGGCTTGTCGCCACCGGCTGTGCTGCGACTCAGCCCCGGCATGCGGACCAGCGCCTCGGGCAGGGCCTGCTCGGCCCACTCGGTGAGCTGGGAGCGCTGGTGTGACATAAGGCCGGCACCAATTCCGTGCGCGCCCATCGCGGTGCTGTGCACCACGGCCGCGCGCACACCTCCGCCTTCGCCCAGCCAGTCCTGCGGGGATCCGAGCAGCAACTCCGGCTCGGGGAACGGCTGGCGAAGTGCCAGGGCACGCAGGATGCCGGCCGGGTCATTGCCGACCCAGTCGCTCCCACCGACTGATCGGTCCCACTTCAGACGGGCGATCGCGTAGCGGTCGCTGAGCGGGGCCCCGGGCAGCCAGGGCATGCGCGGCAGCAGGTAGACGCTGGTCGCCCGCCGGAACGGCAGGTGCAGTCGGCCGGTGTCGGTGCGCGGGTGGGTGGCCCAGCGACGCACGCCGAAGTGCAGGTGCAGGCGGGGCCTGGGGTCGAAAGGGGTGGTGTGCAGGGAGACGTTGATGAGAACCGAGAACCACCAGTCCTTGCCCTTGATCTGACGTGGCAGGGGCTGGGACATGAGCTCGGCGCCCTGCTCGCGCGGCCCGCGCGGCACCGCGCGGAAGCGCAGCGAGCCCCCCTCGAAGGGGTAGGGGTCGAGCGCGGCGATGCGGCGTGCCAGTGCGTCCGTGGCCAGCTGGAACTGGCGGGCGGAGGGTGCGGCAGTGCCGCCTTCGGACTGCCCGCAGTCGAGCAGGTCGACGTCGGTCACCGACTGCCAGGCGGGAGGCTCGGTCTCCAACTCGGCCAGGGTGGTCAGCAGTTGCTTCTGGTAGGCAGGGGTGGCGAGGGCGTCCTTGGGGCCGAGGGTGCGCAGCCAGGCTGCCAGCAGCTGCTGGAACGTGCGGCCGGGCAGCGGGTCAGGGACGTCGTCGGGCACGTAGAGCCAGTAGTCGTCGGGGGCGGTGTCCAGGCTGCTACCGCTGGGCCGGGGGCGGACGATGAGGTCGGGCGCGAGGCTCTGCAGCACGCCGTCGAGTCTCCGGGTGGGCACGGTGCGCCGGCGTTCGCGCTGCTCCTCGTCCATGCTGTGCTGGTAGAGGGCGAGCAGGCTGCCGCGGATGTGCTCAGGGAAGGGCAGCGCCCGGTAGGAGGCGCTCCAGGGCTGTGCATGGGCGGCGCTTCGGTAGGCGGCGCGTTCGATGTTGCGGTAGGTGAATCCCATGACGGCTCCTCAGCGTGTGTCGGTTCGATGCGGATCATCGCTGTCCCGCTCGGGCAGCGGGCCGGTGTTCATGCGGCACAGAGCGTCGTAGAGCGGCTGGTACAGCATGCGGACCAGCGCGGGGTCGGCCGGGTCGGTGAACGCGGTGGGGTCGGCCTCGGAGGCGAAGTAGGGCGCGAGGACTTCGCGCAGCCTGGCAAGCAGGCCACTGTCGGTACGTCGGCGGCGCCGTCCGGGCCTGGTGGCGGACGACGCGTACAGCTCGGCATCCTGCTGTGGGGGCGGGGCCAGCGACTCAGCAAGCGCGGGGGCGAAGGCCGCGTCCACAAAGACAACGCGGGCTGGCACGCCACCGCGTACCAGGCGGCCGATGACCTGCCAGATCGTCACCAGCTGGTCCCAGGCGAAGGCTTGCTGCTCCGTCGGGGAGAGTCGGGACCAGATGTAGCGGCGGGTCAGCAGGCGACGCCACTCCGCACGGGCGATCCGGCGGAAGGTCAGGCCGGCTTGGCTGAGCGAGGATGCCTTGGTGACCAGGTTGCTGAAGGTGCCGGCCTCGGGGTGGGGGATCAGATCGCGGGTGAAGCGGGTCACCCAGTCGTTGACGGCGAGAACCGCCAGCGACAGGTCGTCGGGGCGCGGGTGTGGGCGGACGAGGAAGAACACCGTGCCGAAGGCGGCGACCCGCTCCTCATTGGGGGTGCGGGCGGTGCTGAGGATGTTGTGGCCGCGCTCGACCGCCAGCAGCGGCGCTACCAGCAGTTCAGCCTCCTCGTCCTCGGCGAAGGATGCCAGGTCGCCTCGGCGCAGCGGGCGCGCCTGGCGGTCAGCTCCGGGGCGCGGGTCCTCGCTCTGCTCCTCCAGCTCGGCGTCGTCCTTTACCAGCACCCGGACCCGGCCCTGCCAGCGTGGGATCTCCTCCAGGCGGGCAGCTACCGTGACGGCGTCACGGTAGCTGCCGACCAGCAGTAGCGCCCGGCGTCGCCTCGGATCGGAGATCTGGGCGAGTTCGCGTTCCAGCGGGCTGGGCGTCAGGAGGCGCTCGGACCTGGCCAGTTTCCCGATCAGCTCCCGCAGGATCTCGGCGCGCAGTTCCAGACGCTGACCGGAGAGGCTGATCGGTCGGCCGTCCCGGTGATACTGGAAGTCGGTGCGGAAGCTGGTCTGCCGGATCGCCTCCAGTGCCTTCTCGTTCGGCTTCAGTACGGCCTGCACCGGGGCTAGCACATGGGCGCGGGTGGAGGTGCCGGCCCAGCTGGTGCCGGACATCAGCAGGACCCGTGGCCCCGGTCGTGCCGCTGGGTCGGCGGGGTGGTCCAGGGGATCGCCAACGGGGCCCAACTCGGGTAGTGCGTGCAGCAGTTCGCGGCCGACCCCGGCACATCGGAAGAAGCGGAGCGTGCCCGTGTAGCGGCCCTCGGCCTCGGGTGTGCCGTCGGGCTCGTCGGGTAGGTACTGGAAGCCCAGCACATTGCCCATGGGTGACTCGGGCACCAGCGGAGCGTAGTCGAGCGGGGGACGCCGGGAGAGTTCGTTGTCGGCGGCGTCCAAGTGCAGTGCTGCCTCCACCTGCGGCCACAGGAAGGTGAGCCGGGACAGCCGCTGGTTCAGTGCGCCGAGGAGCAGCATGAACTCCAGACGCTGGGCGTTGCGTTCGAGCCAGTTCTCGGTCCCGCGGTCAGAGGTCTCCGGGGGAAAGGCCGGGTGGGGGAAGGCGGCTGAGGCGTCGCCGTCGAGCGCGGGGGCACCGGCGAGCAGACGGGCGAGCAGTGCACGGATGCGAGTCCGGGTCCGCTTCGGGTCAAGCCTGTGCAGCAGGTCGTGCGCGGCGCGGACCAGTTCGTCGGTGACGTCGCCGTAGGGTCCGAGGTCTCCGAGCGGGTCGTCGCGGAAGATGTCGAATACGTCGGTCACCTCGGTGCGGCGGGTGGCCCAAGGCGTCGGCGCCAGGTCGGCAGCAGCTGGCTGCGCGTCGTCGAGGTCCTCGGGAGCGTCGTCCTCCTCTTCGTAGAGTTCGGCCTCGTCGCGAACTGTCTCCGGTGGCGCGTCGGTCCAGCGTCGAGAGGGATACCAGTCCTCCAGCAGCTTCTCCTGGAGCGTCCACGGGCTGAAGTAGTCCAGGTCGGCCCACTCCCGGATCTCCCGGTCGCTGATGAGCGTCTCGTAGAGCCGGTCGGCCGCCGCGCTGACGACGGACAGGGCGGAGTTGAAGAGCGCGACGTCACGGTCCGAGAGCGGGATGCGGCCGGCCCGGGAGAGCTCGTCGATCTTCTGCGTGTGCAGCCGGTCAAGCCAGGACTCCGGACCGCGGATTACCAGGGTCGCCGTCGGCGCGAAGGCGTCGTCCAGGTTCATCTGCACCCGGTCGACCTCGTCGACGATCACGATGTCGCTGCGTAGGCAAGCCAGTTCCAGGTAGCGCAGCCGTTCCGCGTTCAGATGCCGCGGCACCGGGCTGTGAACCAGCGAGGCGGGGTTGGCCACCCAGATCAGTGCGTCCACCAGCTCTCGCGCGGCCCCGTGCCGCGGGCAGGCCCCCCAGATCGGGCAGCCGTGCCGTTCGCCGGACAGGTCGCGGCTGGGCCGGTCGGGGGCAGCGGCCGACGGACCCTGAGCACTCCCGTGGCGGAATCGCCCGACGGAGCGGCCCGTTTCGGCGTCGGAGTCCTGCTGCTTCCGGGCGGTGCCGACCGGGTACAGCGAGGTGCACGGTGCGTCGGCGTAGCGCAGTGGTTCGATGGCCTCCACCCCGCGCTGGGCGTCCAGCACGCAGACGGTGCTCAGGTCCGCGAAGCCGGGGTCGTCATGGAGCAGCAGCGGCAGTCCGGAGCGGCCGGCGATCCTGCGGTGCAACCGCTGCACATGCCGTTCGCGCATGCTGCCTCCGAGCACCGGTGCGGCGGCGAGCCCGAGGGCGCGGAAGACCTGGACGGTGTTCAGCTGCTCGGCGACGTCGCCGACGACGAGGGTGGTGCGTAGTCCTCGGCGTGCGCCCCAGACGGCGATCAGAGTCATCAGGGTGCTCTTGCCAGCACCCACCATGCCCACCAGGTGCACAAGGCGGTCCAGCCGCAGCGCGGTTGCCGCCTCGAAGCCCAGGCCGTCGGCGCTGCGGACGTCCAGCCGCAGGTCGGCCAGGCGGCGGGCCCAGTTGCCCCGCCGGGCAGCCGGTCGCCGTGCCTCGCGCTCATCCATCCAGTGGGCGGTCTCCGCGAGTTCGGCCAAGGGGACCTCCAGCGGGCCGAGGTGCGCCGGAGGCCGCAGCAGGTCGTGTCCGGGCGGTAGCGGCAGGACCAGCTCCGCCGGCAGCGTCACCTGGGCCTGGTGCCGCCGCTGGACGAACAACTGCTCGCCTTCACCAGCGATCCGCAGCGCCCGTTGGTCCAGGGCAGGCCGGTGCTCCAGGGCGTCGTCGTAGGCGTCGAAGCGGTCAGCGGCGACGAACAGTGGGGTGCGTACGGCGGCGACGCCGTCCTCGGGGACGCGGTACGCGCGCAGGCGCTCGGGCAGTCCACGGTAGGCGGCCAGGCTCTGTTCCCAGGTGCGGTGGCGGCGCAGTGTCCAGAGCAGGTGCCGGGCATTGGTGACCATCTGCTGCTCCTGCCCGGTCGGGGCCAGCCCGGACGCGGCGGCGAAAGGGTAGCCGCCGAGCAGCGGCCACACGCTGTCGGCGGGCAGCCCCGGGCTCAGGCGTTCTAGTAGCCGCAGCCCGAGTTCGACCTGGCACAGCAGCGCCGGTTTGACGTCCTCGTGCTCGGCGGGCCAGGGGCGCAGCGCCTCGGTCACGGGCTGGTACCAGGACTTGCGGTCACGCATTGGGGCCTCCGGGAGCGCCGGCGGCGGAGTCGCCGTCGAAGGGTTCGTCAGCACCTCGTGCGGGGCCGATCCGCGCGCGGGCGGAGCGGTCGCCGCGCAGCCGGGCCTGCGCTGCCTGAACCAGTTGTCGGTCGGTCAGCAGCCGGAGACCGGCCGCGTGGGTGGTTCGGTTCCCGGCGAAGACCTCCAGGTAGTCCGGTCGGGCCCGGACCCGGTAGTCCGGCACCACCCAGCACGCCTCGTCGTAGCCGGGCTCGGACCGGACCGGTGCCGCCTTACGGCCGAGCAGTCCGGGGTGCGCCCAGTCCTTCACATCGACCGCCCAGACGTATCCGTCGGGAAAGGTGATCCGCAGGTCGTAGGCGTCGAAGCCGGGCCACATCTCCACCGGCAGGTGCAGCGCATGCAGTCGCTGCTCCAGCTCGACCTCGGCCCGACCGGGGCCGGTGACGAACTGGCGCAGCGGTCGGGCGAGCTGGCAGACCTCGCCGACCTCGCCCGGGTCGAGTACCCGCCCGTGCGGAGCCGGCCCCCGGCTGCGGCACTGATCCCGCTCGCACCACCATCCACCGTCCACCAGAGGAGTGAGCAAGGTGAGGCAACGCCCGCAGGAGGTGTACACGCCGTCGCGGCGGTAGGCGGCGGGAGCAGGTTCGTAGATGTCATCCAACAGGGTGCGGACCGGCTCCAGGTAGAGATCGGTGGCCAGTTCGAACTGGTCGTGGCTGGTCAGTACGGGCCGCTCGACCAGCAGCCGGCGGAAAGCGGAGTAGCTCTGAGGTTGGCAGGCGTCCTGGCACAGCCGCATGGCCCGGTGTACGACCATGCGGTCGTACTGCGAGGCGGCAGTGTCCCGGCCCTGGGCCCACCACTCGTGGCACAGCTGGGTGGGCTTGCCGGAGTTGCGGTCGACCAGGAAGTCCTCCGGGCCGAACGCGTCGGACGGCAGGTCGAGCGGCCAGTCCTCCAGGGGCCGGGTTCGGCACCAGCGCAGGAGGTCGGGCAGGCTTGTCGGCGGGTCGATCCGTTCGCGCAGGCAGGCGAGGACGACGCGGTCGAGCGCGCGCTGCGCCTCCGGGTCGTAGGGGAGGCTGAAGGACTGCAGAGCCTCGGTGTCGGCGAGGCGGACGACGGCGGTGGCCAGGGTCCGCAGCAGCGGGACGTGGGAGTGGTCGAGCCAGTCGGCGGGCTCACGGGCTGACAGCATGGGGCTACCTGTCTTGTGCGGGGGCCTTGCGAGTGCCCTGCTCCAGGCGCTCGGTCGTGTACTCGCGGCCGGGGGTACACCAGCTGCGGACCTCGCAGCGGTGGCAGTGCTCTTCCGGGGCAGGTTCAAAGCCGGCGTCCCGCAGCAGCGGCTCGGCCAGCTCGGCCACGAGCTCGCGAGCCTCGGCGACAACCGCCGGGCGGGAGGGGTCGAGGACCTCCAGGACGCAGTCGTCGGCGTGCAGCAGCTCGAACTCCACCCGGGAGCGGTGCAGCTCGCCTTCCGGCACTCTGGCGTTCATCAGCAGCACGGCGAGAGCCAGCTGCGGGTACTGGCGCATCAGCGGCTTTCGCTCGTACAGCCGCGAGGAGGAGGTCTTCGTCTCGCGCCAGTACCAGGCGTCGCCGCGCGTGTAGAGCAGATCGGGTGTGGCCATGACCACCACGTCCAGCTCGGGGATATAGCTGGTCAGCTGGTGCGTTGGCTGCACCAAGTCGCGCGGGCCGCGGCTGCCCAGCGGGCAGAGGGCGTCATGCTGGGCCAGCATCGCCGCTGCCAGCATGGCCGCGTCGCCGGTCAGCCGGAACTCGTCGGCGCCCCAGTCCGCTGGGTCGGCCGGGCGAGGGGCCTCGCGGCAGGGGCGGGCGGGCTGCGCACGGTGCCGCAGCTCCAGCGCCTTGTCCACGAGACGGCCGCGGACAGTCGCGTCGGTCTCCGGCAGTAGGGCCTTGATGCCCAGCTGCCGGGTCAGGTGGTACTGGGCCGGACACGTCGTGTGGACCCGCAGGTCCCACGCGGACAGGCTGCGTCGGGGGCGAGGTGTCCCGCCCGGGGCCCCGCCCCACAGTCCAGAGGTCCGCGGCAGCTTGGCGCAGCCGCTGACGGCCTTGCAGGAGACGCAGCTCGTCCCCGGGCGGGCCTCGGTGCCAAGGCTGGCCCGGCGCAGCGCGGGGACCGCGTGCTCCAGGTACTGCTGCCTGGTCTCCTCCTGGTCCCAGTCGAGCAGGAGATGCGGCTCGCCCTCAGTGCAGCCGTAGGCGAAGATTCGCACTCGCTCCGGTCGGGGGCTCTGACGACCAGCCGGGGTGAAAGGCCCGTCCCACCTTGGTCGGGGACCCTCCTCGCCGGTGGCCAGGACGTATGCCGCGGCTGCGAGTTCGGCGGCCGGCCGGTCGGTCCTGCCGACGGTCTTGGACGGCAGCCAAAGGTCGCGGTAGCGGCCGTCCGGGGACTGGCAGCGCAGCCCCCAGGCGGTCTGCTCGAAGCGGCTGATGCCCCGGGCGTCAGGGACGTCGCCCCGGGTGGAGTAAGTCGCCACCCATTCCTTCCGTACGGCCGAGGTCCGCCGGGCGGCGATGCCGGGGAGGCGGCCGGACTCCACCGCTGCTCGGGCTGCTAGGAGGAGGGGCAGCGCCTCGACTGTCCACTCCAGCAGTCCGGGGTGAGCTGGACCGCCACGGCGGCCGAATCGGCCACGCGTGCGGTGAAGTTCGCCGACAACCCATTCAAAGGTCTTGTTGTCGTGTTCAATCAGGAGCGCAGCCTCAAGGAGAGGGGCGAAGGGGAAGTCGAGCAGCGGAGCGTAGCCACGGGGTCGGTCGGGGTGGGGGACGAGCAGCGGCCGCATCTTGACGCTCGTGGCGCGGGGGCAGTCCCGCTCGTCCTCGCGGATGTCGACACTGCTGATCCGCACGAGCTGGGCCTCCCCGCTGACTCCTGCCGGCACCTGCCATGTGTTCATTCGTTCTGCCCCCGTGTGCATGGGTCGGCTGCTGGAAGAGAGCGGTGCCACGCTAGGGTCGCATGGAGTTGTGAACTGAGTCAATGTACAAAGTTGGCGGGTTTCAAGTTGCGAGTATGATGCGGCACTACGACGGGAGAGTCGCCGAGGGTGGCAGGGAACAGGAGAACGGCAGTTGCGTGAGGGTGAGTTGGTGGGAAGCCGGTACAGGCTGGTGCTCTCGGTGGGGCACGGCGCCATGGCCCGGGTGTGGCGGGCCGAGGACTTGGTGACCGGTGGCTTCGTCGCCGTCAAGTTCCTCGAGCTGTCCGCAGACCAGCTGAGCGGGATGGACGAGGAGGAGGTACGCGAGACCTACCGCGTCGCCCGCCTTCGGTTCGCTCAAGAGGGCGAGCTCCTGAAGGAGATCACGCACCCGAGGGTGCCGAGGTGTCACGAGACCGGATCCCATGCCGGCGTGCCCTACATCGTGATGGACTTCATTGAGGGAGTGCCGCTCAATGTCTTCCTCCGCAAGCGCCGACCGCTGCTCCTGGAGCCTGCTGCAGCAGTCGCAGCCCAGGTCGCGGACGTTCTGCAATCCCTTCACACCGCCAGGCCCGGGCGTCCGCTGCTGCACCGGGATGTGAAGCCGTCGAACATCATGCTCGTCCAGGGCAGTGGCCTGGCGATGCTGCTGGACCTCGGGATCGCCAAGCCGCTGACGGCGGACGCCGCCAAGTACACCCAACAGGGGCAGTCCCTGGGCACGGTGGGCTACCAGTCGCCGGAACAGATCCTTGGCCTCGCCGTCACCTGTGCCTCGGACGTGTACGGGTTCGGCTGCGTGTGCTACGAACTGCTGACTGGGCGCCCGCCCTTCCTGGAGGAAGAGGGAAACCTGGCGGTGCAGCATCTGACGCAGGACCCGCTGCCGCTGGAGATCTTCGCGTCAGGCGTGCCTGAAGAACTGAGCGACCTCGTGCTTCGCATGCTGGCCAAGGATCCTGGCTTGCGTCCGGAGATGGCGGAGGTGCTCCGGGCATTCGACCGGTTCCGGCCGAAGCCGGGCGATCCGGCTCCACAGCCCCGACTGGACCCTGATCCTACGTTGCCGTTCCGCTGCCCCGGGCAACCCGAGCCGCCGGAGCAGCCCGCAGCCGTACTGGGGGAGTCCGGCGGCCAGGACGACGAACCGCAGTGGCTGTCCGTCCGGGGCGTGGAGCGGGACTGCGACCTTGCCCGGCGGGAGCTGGACAGTGGCGCTCCGGGTGAGGCGGTGCTCCGGCTGGCCACTATCACGCAGACCGCCCGCGGGCAGTGGGGGCCGCGACGGTCGCTGGTCCGCGAGGTCTGGCAGCTCGTGGCCGAGGGCCTTCGCCTGCGCGGAAGCGCCGTCGACGCCGCGCAGCACTACGAGCAGTTGGCGGCGGACTGGCAGGGGAGCGAGGTTCCCCAGGACCGTGCGGAGGTGCTGGTCTGGCGGCTGCGTGCCGCCGAGTGTCGACTCCCGGGGGCCGTCGCCTCCGCACTGCGCGAGGTCGGCGGGGCTGCAGTCGCTGCTCAGGATCTTCCGGTCGACCTGGTCAGAAGGGTGCGCACGGTCCGGGAGGCCGTCGAGGACGCCCTGTTCGACCTGGGGTACGCGGAGGAAGTCAGAGCCCTGCTCGACGGGGTGGACGGCGATCTCGATCGGTAGGGCGCTCGGGCTGTCGCATCAGTCCCGCCAGTCCTGCGGAAGCCGACCGGCCGCAAGGCCGTCGCTCAGTTCCTGCAGCAGTCCTGCGCCTACCTCGTGCAGCTCGTGCAGCGCAGCGTCGAGCCGGGACACCCGCCGGAACGCGGCACCGTAGCGCAGCTGCTCGTCGACCGGCAGCTGCAAGACCTGGAGCCTGCGGACGTCGACCCGGGCCGAGACTGACGCGTGGGTGCCCGCCTGGCGACCGTTCGCGGGAGCACGCAGGCAGCCGGCGAGGAAGTCGGGGTCGAGCAGCGCGGGCTCGGGCCGCAGGACGCAGAGCTGAGGGCCGAGGACCAGAGCGGGCCGAGTCTCCACCCAGGCGGAGAATGTCCGGGCCACTCCGGCCACCACCACGTCGCCGGGCCTGGCAATCACCAGGCCTGCTGCTGCGGCCTCGGCCGGGTCGAGCCAACCGCTTGGAGCTTCATGCATCAGCAGGTCGCCGATGGTGAGCACGGGGAGGCCGCCTGCCTCGGGTGTGCCTGGCCGGACGATGGGCTCGGCCGGCAGGTGGCCGGTGCGAAGCGTCAGGGCCCCGGCGCGCACCAGCTCTCCGACGGTGGTTGTGCCTGGGCCGGAGGACACGGACGGGTCCCGGTCGATCGCACGCAGCCCGCTCTTCGCCTGTGCCAGTTGTTCAAGGGCCCGGTCAAGGCCTGCCCAGGTGTGGGTGAGCGCCTGCTCGTACCCTGCGGACCGCACTGGTGTATGCCGTGCCGGCGTCAGATCGACCTCGTCGTCCAGCAGCTCGATCAGAGGAACGGCAGCGGCGCGGATCAAGGAGTGGGCGGCAGCGCCCTGGGCGGGATCGAGGCCCTGGGCAGTGGATTCGAGGGCATCAAGTATCTGCTCGCCCAGCCTCGGCCAGTTGATCGGCAAGGCTTTCCGCTCGGCCGGGTCCACTTTGCTTGCCGCGTCGACCATCAGCACGGAGGGGGCCGCAGCGGGGAAGTCGGTGGCGTCGACGGACTGGAGTACCCACAGGTGGAGGGAGACGCTGTACGGGGGGGCGGCCCCCGCCGGCAACGCGATCACCGCGCGCAACGCCCCGGCGCGGAGCAGCGCTCCCCGGATGCGCCGACCGGCCTTGCGTGAGGCGACCGCGGGCGGCAGAGCGAGGACGCCGGTGCCGCCGGGGGTGAGGCAGGAGAGCGCGTGCTGAACCCACGCCAGCTCTGGTTCGGTCCGCGGCGGCAGGCCGTACACCCAACGGCGGTCCGTGGCCAGCTCCTCGTGGCCCCAGTCCCGCTGGTTGAACGGCGGGTTGCAGAGCACGAGGTCGGCGGCAACGTCAGAATCCGGGCCCGAGCGCAGCGAGTCTCCGAGCCGCACAGATCCGGATACCCGCCCCTGGGAGAACGACAGGCGGGCATCTGCCAACGCGGCGAGCACCGGCTCGACCTCGGTGCCCGTCAGCACGACAGAACGCGGAGCCGGGTCCTGCCGCTGCGCGACCGCAGCTGTGGCAGCCAGGAGCCCGCCAGTGCCGCAGGCTGGGTCGTGAACGGTGATTGGGTCGGCGGTGGGCGTCGAACGGGCCAGGAACGCGAGCGAGGCCATCAGCTCGGCCAGCGGCACCGGGGTGGCGCTAATCTGCCGTACATTCGCCTCCAGCCAGCGTGTCAGCAGGAAGTCGAAAGTGCCCGGAAGACCTTCTCGGGCACCGAGTTCGACGGCTTCCGCAGTCAGGCTTCGGACGTTCTCGGGGAGATCGGCGAGGCTGATTCCGGCCGGTGTGTGCCTGTGCGCCATCCCGGCGACCGCCATCCCGGACAGGGTCCGGTCGCCGAGGGCGTCGAGCTTCGGCCACAGCCGCTCCCGGTCGCCGACCGCTCGGCCCTTGCCCTTGGTAAGCAGCCAGTTCTCGACTTCAGTGAGGGAGAACGTCGGGCTGGTGTCGGTGCCGCCGAGCGGTGCTGGGAAGCCCTCGTCGCGGCGGCGCCAGTTGCTGACTGCGGCTCGCCCCACTCCGGCGACCCGTGCGATCTGCGCCAGGGTGACGGGCACAGGGTTCTGCTCGTTCATTCATTTCCCCAAGGCTAGATGTGCGTGTGCGGCAATTACGTCTTCCGGCTCCGATCTGTAGAGCGGTTCCCGTTCAGCCTCCAGCAGCTTATCGCGTCATTGACTGAGTTCACAGAGATCGGGGCGGGTGCGGTGATCCACACGCCCCACGTCGCGGTGTACTCGCATCGCAGGAGGGCTGCCTCTGCTGAATCCCTGTTTGTCGAAGGCCGGTGGCCGTCTGCTTCGGGAGCCCCGTAGCTGGCGGTTGGCAGTCTGGTAGGAGCACTTGGGGATGGTGGCCGTGACGGTCCTGCGCCGCAGCCAGGCACGGAGCGCCTTCGAGGAGTAGGCCTAATGGGAGACGAAGGTCGGGGCGGCTCCTGGGAGGCCGGGCCGTTGCGCAGGTATCCGAATGTCACGCAGTCGTCTGGGCTTGGGCAAGGGTGTCGAGGAGGCGGGTGAGGGAGGCGCCGAGGCCCCAGCGGGCGCTGAGCTCCTCCAAGGCCATGGGGTCGAGGGGTTCGTGGGGGAGAGTGGAGTCGAAGGCCGGGAGCGGAGCGTCGGTGGCGACCCGGACGACGGTGGGGGCGACGTCGAGGTAGGCGGCGCCGTCGAGGAGGTTCTTGCGGCGGGCCGGGGTGAGCTTGGACATCGGGTCGGCGGCGGCGGCGCGGATGCCGGCCAGGTCGCCGTACTCGCGGATGAGCTGGGCGGCGGTCTTCTCGCCGATGCCCTTGACGCCCGGCAGGCCGTCGCTCGGATCGCCGCGCAGGGCGGCCATGTCGGCGTACTCGGCGCCGGTGACGCCGTACTTCTCCACCAGGGCGGCCTCGTCGATCAGTTGGGCGTTGCCGACGCCCTTGACCGGGTAGACGACCTGGATGCCCCGGGCGTCGTCGACGAGCTGGAAGAGGTCGCGGTCGCCGGTGACGATCTGGACGGGGCCGGTCGCCCGGGCCGTCAGGGTGCCGATCACGTCGTCGGCCTCGTAGCCGGGGGAGCCGAGGCGGGCGATGCCGAGGGCGTCGAGGACCTGCTCGATGACCGGGACCTGGGGGGCGAGGGTGTCGGGGACCTCCTCCTCGCCGTCCACGGCGGCCTCGGCGACCCGGTGGGTCTTGTACGTGGGGATCAGCTCGACCCGCCAGGCGGGGCGCCAGTCGGCGTCCATGCAGGCGACCAGCTGGTCGGGCCGGTGGTCCTGGACGAGGCGGGTGATGAAGTCGAGCAGGCCGCGCACGGCGTTCACCGGCTGCCCGTCGGGCGACTTGATGGACTCCGGCACGCCGAAGTAGGCACGGAAGTAGAGGCTCGCCGAGTCGAGCAGCATCAGCCTGGGTGCGGTCATGCCTCCGATCATGCCGCAACGGGCTGACGGAGCCTCACAAGCGCGGGGTCAGTGCTCGTGCGGCCCGCCGCGGTGCACCGGCCCGTGCCCGTCGTCGCAGTGCTCGTCGCGGGGGCGGTCCCGGGCCTCGACGGCCGACCGCCCCAGGGTGAGCAGGTCCTGGCCCAGCTGTTCGCCGACGTGGTCGACCTGGAGGGTGGTGTGGGTGATCCGGTACTCCTCCCGCAGGGTGCGCTGGAGGTCGCGGCGGACGGCGTGGCAGTCGCCGCCGGGAGCGACCAGGACGTGGGCGGATAGGGCGGGTTCGCCGGAGGTGATCTCCCAGATGTGCAGGTCGTGGATCTCTTTGACCTCCGAGCCGGAGATCAGCCGGTCGGCCACCGCGTCCGGGTCGATGCCGGCGGGCGCGGCCTCCAGGAAGATCCGCCCCGAGGCCCGGACCAGGCCGAGGCCGGCCTTGAGCATCAGGGCGACCACGATCAGCGAGGCGATGGGGTCGGCCCGGGTGAAGCCGGTGGTCACGATGACCAGACCGGCCACCGCGGTGGCGACGAAGGCGTAGAGGTCGGTCAGCACGTGCTGGAAGGCGCCCTCGACGTTCAGCGAGCTGCGGTTGGCCCGGGACAGGCACCAGGTGGCCGCGACGTTCACCACGATGCCGACCAGCGCGGTGACCAGCACCAGCGAGCCGGTCACCTCCGGCGGTTCGAGCAGCCGGACCACCGCCTCGTAGCCGAGCCAGGCGGAGAGCAGCAGCAGGGTGATCCCGTTGGCCTGGGCGGAGAGGATCTCGGCCCGCTTCAGCCCGTAGGTGTAGCCGCCCCGGGCGGGCCTCCTGGCGAGGGCCATCGCGATCAGCGCGAGCACGATGGAGACCGCGTCGGTGAGCATGTGCGCGGCGTCCGAGAGCAGGGCCAGCGACCGTGCGGCGAGACCGACCACCACCTCGCCGGCCATGAAGAGCACGATCAGCGCCAGCGCGCCCAGCAGCCAGCGCCGGTCGGCGTCGGCGGAGACCCCGTGGGAGTGACCGCCGTGGGAGTGGCTGCCGTGGGAGTGCCCGTCCGGTCCGTGTGCGTGTCGGTGGTTCGCCATGGTGGTCCCCTTCCCGCCCGGCGTGCCGCGCACCGGTTCCGGGCCGTTCATCAGCCGGTCGGCCGTCTGCGCTAGGGTTCCGCCGCCCAACAGTGATCACCGAGGAGGGGCGGGACGTGCCGGAGCGTCAGGAACGGGTGTCGCTGGGCACCATCGCCGTCGAGTGGGGCCGGATCGGCTGCACCGGCTTCGGCGGGCCGCCGACCCACATCCTGCTGCTGCGCCGGCTCTGCGTGGAGCGGCGCGGCTGGTTGAGCGCCGAGGAGTTCGAGGACGGCATCGCGGCGACCAACCTGCTGCCGGGCCCGGCCTCCACCCAGTTGGCGGTCTTCACCGCCTGGCGGCTGCGCGGCGCCCCGGGCGCGCTGGTCGGCGGGGCCTGCTTCATCGTGCCCGGGCTGCTGCTGATCCTGGCCCTCTCGGTGCTCTTCCTGTCCGACGCCCCGCCCGCCTGGGTGCTGGGCGCGGCGGCCGGTGCGGGGGCGGCCGTCCCGGCGGTGGCGGTGCACGCCGCGGCCGCGCTGGTACCGGGCAGCTGGGCCCGGGCCGGGGGCACGGACGGGGGCACGGACGGGGACCGCGCGGGCCGGGCCCGGTGGATCGGCTACGCGGTGGCCGGGGCGCTGGCGGCGCTGCTCACCGGGCCGTGGCTGGTGCTGGTGCTGCTGGCCGCCGGGCTGGCCGAAGTCGCCGTCCGGCAGCGGAGCCTGACACTTCCCCTGGTGCTCGGGGCGCTCCCCGCCACGGGCGGGCTGGGGGCGCTGGCCTGGGTGGCGTTCAAGGTCGGTGCGCTCTCCTACGGCGGCGGCTTCGTGATCATCCCGCTGATGAGGGCCGACGCGGTGGACAGGTACGGCTGGATGACGGACGGTCAGTTCCTGAACGCGGTGGCGCTCGGCCAGATCACCCCGGGCCCGGTGGTGCAGACCGTCGCCGTGGTCGGGTACGCGGCCGCCGGCCTCGGCGGCGGGCTGCTGGCGGCGGCGGTGGCCTTCGCCCCGTCGTTCCTCTTCGTGCTGTTCGGCGCGCGCCACTTCGACCGGCTGCGGGCCGACCGCCGGGTGCAGTCCTTCCTGACCGGGGCCGGCCCGGCCGTGGTCGGCGCCATCGCCGGGTCGTCCGTCCCGCTCGCCCTCGGGCTGGAGTACGGCTGGCAGATCGCCGTCCTCGCCCTCGCCCTGGCCTGGTTGCTGGCGGCCCGCCGCTCCGTGGTGGCCTGCCTGCTGCTGGCCGGAACGGCGGGCGCGCTGATCGGCCCCTGGTACGGACTCTGACCGGCCGTCACGTCCAGCCGGGGTCGGCGGGCCCGCGTCAGCCGACCGGGGTGGGGACCATCGCCGCCGTCACCAGGGACTGCATCACCCGCAGGTCGGTGCCCTGCTCCGGGTGCCACTGCACGCCGAGCACGAAGCCCTCTCCCTCGACCGCCTCCACGGTGCCGTCCTCGGCCCGGGCGCTGACCGTCAGGCCCTCGCCGACCCGGTCCACCGCTTGATGGTGGAAGGTCGGCACCACCACCTCGGCCTCCGGCAGCAGCTCCGCCAGCCGGGTGCCCGGCAGCGGCCGGATCGGATGGGAGCCGTAGTGGTTGGGCGAGCCCAGGTGGGCGGCGCCCTCCTCCAGGTGCTGGATCAGCGTGCCGCCGCAGACCACGTTGAGCAGCTGCATGCCCCGGCAGATGCCGAGCACCGGCAGGCCGGAGGCGAGGGCGGCGCGCAGCAGCGCGGCCTCCCAGTGGTCGCGCTCGGGGGCGAAGGCGCGGGTCCTGGGGTGGGGCTGCTCGCCGTAGAGCGAGGGGTTGACGTCCGGGCCGCCGGCGATGACCAGCCCGTCCACCCGGGCGAGCAGGTCGGGGGCGTGCTCCGCGGGCTGCGGGGGCAGCAGCAGCGGGATGCCGCCGGCCTCCTGCACCAGCAGGGGGTAGCGGTGCGGGAGCAGGACGGCGCGCTGGGCGTCCCAGTGGTCCCACTTGGCCTCGGTGAGGTAGGTGCTGATGCCGATCACTGGTCTGTTGGTCATGGCCGGGATTCTGCCGCGTCCGGCCCCTCCCGTACGCAGGATTCGCGCGGGCCCCACCCGTACGCCCGAGGCTCCGTCAGGTGGCCGGACCGCCTCCCGGAGGGTTCTCAGCGGAATCTCATCGAAAAACGGGCGGAAAGGGCCGTCAACTGATACCGCGTTTATCCGGGGCGCCTTACATTTTCTGGCGTGAGCGAGCAGATTCCCGCCGGGTGGTACCCGGACCCGCAGGACACCACGAGCGACCCGAGGCCGCAGCGCTGGTGGGACGGGCAGGGCTGGACGGCCTCCACCCGGCCCGCGCCCGCGGACGCCCCCGCCGCGGCCCCGGCCGATGAGGCCGTCCCGGCCGCTCCGGCAGCCCCGGCCGCTCCGGCCGAGGACGCGCCGACGGTGCTGTCGGCGCCGGTGGCCGAACCCACGCCCACGGTGCTGACGGGGGAGGTGCTGGAGAACGGCGCCGCGTACCGCTACCCGGAGCCGCCGCTGCCCCCCTCGGCGCAGCCCCGTCCGAGGTCCGGTCCCGGCAAGCCGGTGCTGATCGCCGCCGCCGTGGCGGCGCTGGCCGGTCTGCTGGTCGGATCCGGCGTCACCTACCTGGCGATGGACGGCCGGGCCGACCGCCGCGCCTCGGACCGGGTCCGCCCCGACTTCCGTCCGGGCGGGGACGGTGCCGAGGGCCGCCGGGATGTCCCCGACGCGCCGGGCTCCTCGGCCTCCCCGAAGAGCCCGGACGGCAAGGGCCCCGACGGCAGGGGCGGCCGCAACGGCGGCCTGGCCGTGGACGTGGTCAACAAGCTGAGCCTCTCCGTCCCCTCCGGCTGGACGGCCGGCACCACCAAGGACGGCTTCGCCGCCATGTCGGTCGGCTCCTACACCTGCGCCAGTGGCGAGGGCGAGTGCTCCCTGGGCGGTGCCAACACCGGTCAGCTCCAGGGCAGCGACCCCAAGCAGGCCGCCGAGCAGGACATCAACGCGGCCGCCGAGCAGTCGTACGGCAAGGTCAAGTCCCACGAGCAGCTCAAGTCCGAGCCGATCGCGGTGGACGGCCGGGACGGCTGGCTGGTCCGCTGGAAGGTGGACGCGCCCGAGGGCAACGACGGCTACGTCCAGACGGTGGTCTTCCCGGCCGCCGACGGCAAGGGCCTGGCCACCATCCACCTCGGCTTCGACATCGCCGACAAGGCGCCCACGCTCAGCCAGATGGACAGGATCGTGGAGTCGGTCAAGGCCTTCAACGGCAAGATCGGCGAGGGCGGCACCGGCACCTGACACCCCCTCACCCCGGACCCGGACGGCCCCGCACTCCTCCCCGCGGGGCCGTCCGCACGTGCTCAGCCCTTGATGGTCCCGATGCTGTTCGCCTGGATCACCTTGCCGTGGAAGGTCCCGCCGGTGATCACGTTCTCCGCGCCCTGGTGGACCTTCACCGTGGTGCCGCCGTGCTCCGAGACCAGCGCCCGGAGCTCCTCCGCGAAGGCCGGGTTCTCCTCCACCGCGCGGCGCAGCCACTCGGTCAGTGAGGTCTGGTCCCCGTACTGCTCGAACTCCTCGCGGGCGATCTCCAGTTCGGCCGTGACCACCTCCTCGCGGTCCCGCCCGAAGTACGCGGCCACCCGGTTGCGGACGGCCTGCCACGCGCTGGTGGTCATCGCACCCGTCAAGGTGGTGGCCACCGCGGTGATCAGCTCGGCTTCCATGTCCCCTGCCCCCTGGCCTCGGTGATGTCCCGTCAGACTAGGACAGGGCACGGACGGCCGTCAGAGGAACGTCCGACCCTCGCCCCGGTACGTCGGGACGGTGGCCGTCACCCGGTCGCCCTCGATCAGGTGCAGCTCGGCGAAGCGCTCGCACAGCTCGCCCGCCTTGGCGTGCCGGAACCACACCTTGTCCCCGATCCGCAGGTCGTCCGCGGCCGCGCCGAGCAGCGGCGTCTGCACCTCCCCGGCGCCCTCCTGCGGGTCGTAGCGCAGCCCGGCCGGCAGGTACGGCACGGGGGAGCGGTCGGCGCCCGCCGCGCCCGAGGCGGGGTACCCGCCGCCGAGCACGGTGACCACCCCGAGCCCGGGCCGCCGCACCACCGGCTGGGCGAACAGCGCGGCCGGACGCCCTTGGAACGAACGGTAGTTGTCGAACAGCCGGGGCACGTACAGCCCCGAACCGGCGGCCACCTCGGTCACCGCCCGCTCCGCCACGGTGGACTCCACGCTGCCGGTGCCGCCGCCGTTGACGAACTCCAGCTCGGCCACCTCGCGCAGCCGCCGCACCACCGCCGCCCGCCGCACCGCCAGCTCGCGCCGCGCCTTGGCCTGCATCGCCTGGATCACCCTGGAGCGCACCGGCCGCCCGGCCAGCGAGTCGCCCACCCCGGCCACGTGGCCCTCGTACGCCATCAGCCCGACCACCCGGAAGCCCGGGCGGCGCTGCACCAGCTCGGCGAAGGCGCCCAGCGCCTCCGGGGTGCGCAGCGGCGCCCGCCGGGCCCCGATCCGGACCTTGCCGCCCAGCAGCTGCAGCGAGGTGTCCAGCTCCAGGCAGACCCGGACCTCCTCGGTGCCCTCGCGGGCCGCGTCGATCAGCTCCAGCTGCGCCGGGTCGTCCACCAGCACGGTGACCTCGGCGGCCAGCTTCGGATCCGCCGTCAGCTCCGCGTACCCGGCCCGGTCGGCCGAGGGGTAGGCCAGCAGCACGTCCTTGAAGCCCTCGCGGGCCAGCCAGAGCGACTCGGCCAGGGTGAAGCTCATCACCCCCGCGAAGCCCTCCACCGCCAACGCCCGCTCCAGCAGCGCCCGGCAGCGCACCGACTTGCTCGCCACCCGCACCGGCTTGCCGTTCGCCCGGCGGACCAGATCGGCGGCGTTGGCGTCGAAGGCCGCCAGGTCCACCACCGCCAGCGGCGCGTCCAGGTGCGCGGTGGCCCGGTCGTACCGGGCCCGGTCGGCGGCGAGGCCGGGAGCCGTGAGCTTGGTCATGGCCGCAGACTGCCACAGCTCCGTACTCATGGGTAGGGGGTTGTCAGTGCGTCAACTCCCCGGTCAGCGCGCCCGCGGCGGCCTTCGCCAACCCCTCGACGGTGGCGATCCCGGCCCCCTCGTCCGCCGACCCCTCGGTCAGCACCGCCACCAGCAGCTCCCGGCCGTCGTACGTCACCCGGCCGATGCTGTTCACCGCCCACAGGCCGGTGGCGCTGCGCGGCAGCCAGCCGTTCTTCAGCGTGTACGCGCCGTCCTGGTCGGCCGCCGAGACGCCCCAGTCCTGGTCCGCCTCCACCTGCCCCATCAGGGACTGCAGGTACGCCTGCGAGCCGGCGGTCAGCGGTGAGCCGGAACCGGAGCCCGAGCCGAAGACCACCTGGAGCAGCCTCAGCTGGTCGGCGGCCGTGGTGGTGGTCAGGCCCCAGTAGCCGTCCGTCCCGGCGGTGGTGGCGGTCAGGCCGAAGGCCGCGTTGGCCTCGTCCAGCCCGGCCGCCCCGCCGACGGCGCTCCACAGGGCGTCGGCCGCGTCGTTGTCGCTCTGCTCGATCATCAGGGTCGCGGTGGCCTTCTCGTCCGCGCTCAACTCCCGCCCGGCGCGCTGGCGTTGCCAGAGCAGGGCGGCCAGCAGATCGGCCTTGACGATGCTCGCGGTGACGAACGACCCGCCCCCGTAGACCGCGCTCGCCCCGCTAGCGGTGTCCAGCACCGCGACGGAGGCCCCGCCCTCGGCGGGTACCTGCGCGGCGGCCGAGGCCAGCACGGCGTTCAGGTCCACCGGCGTCGGTGTGGGCGTTGGCGTGGGTGTCGGTGTCGGTGTCGGTGTCGCGGCCACCGCCTGGGCGTTGACCACCGCCGCCGGGTGCGCTCCGCCGCCGTCCGCCTGCGCCACCCACACCCCGCCCGCCGTCAGCGCCAGCACCGGCAGCAGCAGCGCACCCCCGATCCTGCTCCTGCTCCCGCGCGTCCCTGTCATGCCGTCGACCCTCCGCCGCGCCCATGGACGTGGCCTGAGCCGCCGATGAGCACCGGCTGAGAATGCGACCGCCCGGTTGGCATACCCTCAAGCGGGTGGAGCAGCAGAAGAACATCCCGAACCCCGGATTCGCCGACGACGACGGCACCGCCGATCCCCGTCTGACCGCGGCGCTGGCCGCCTGGCAGCAGAGCGGGGCCGGCGAGCCGGAGGTGCTGGCCGCCCTGACGGGCAGTCGGCTGATGGTTCCGATCGTCGCCCTGCTCGGCGAGGTCGAGGTCGACGCCCACGGCCACAAGCACGAGAAGACCAGCGACATGGCCGTCCCCGTGATCGAGGCCCCGGACGGCCGCCGCGCGCTGCCGGCCTTCACCTCGCTGGCGTCCATGGCCGCCTGGCGCGCCGACGCCCGCCCGGCCCCGGTCGCGGCCCCGCAGGCCGCGATGGTCGCCTACTCCGAGCGCGCCGACACCCTGCTGGTCGACCCGGCCGGGCCCGTCACCTACACCCTCACCGGCGCCCGGCTGCGTGCCGTCGCCGAGAACCGCCCCTACCTGCCGCCCGCCGAGGACCCGGACGTCCGGGCCGCCGTGCAGGCGCTGGTCGAGGCCGAGCCGGCCGTGCTCCGCGCCGAGCTGCGCCCGGGCACCGAGACCGACGCCGTGCTCGCCCTCTCCCTCGCCGAGGGCACCGCGGTCCAGGAGCTGGCCCAGCGCCTGGCCACCGCCCTGGCCGCCGACGACACCCTCCGCGTCCGCCTCGACCGCGGCCTCGACCTCGCCCTGCTCGGCTAGCGCCGGCGGCTACGCCCTCGAGGGCGCGGGGCTCTGCTGATGTGCGGCTCCGCCGCGCGGGCGCGGAGGGGATTCGGCGGCAGTGCCGTGGCCGGCGGAAGTGGCTACGCCGTCGGGGGCGCGGGGAACTGCGCGAGTCCGGAAGGCGGACCAGCGCTAGGTCGGGGCAGGCGAGCCAGTTGCAGCACCTGCCGTTCCCCCGCGCGCAGTTCCCCGCGCCCCCGGTGTGACCACCTACGCGAGCCGGGCGCTACCAGAGAAGTGGTCAGCTGTAGACCGGGCCGGTGAACTTCTCGCCCGGACCGGAGCCGGGAGCGTCCGGCACCAGCGAGGCCTCGCGGAAGGCCAGCTGGAGCGAGCGCAGCCCGTCGCGGAGCGGGGCGGCATGGAAGTTGGAGATCTCCGGGGCGCCGGCGGTGACCAGCCCGGCCAGGGCGGTGATCAGCTTGCGGGCCTCGTCCAGGTCCTTGTCCTTCTCGCCGCCCTCGGCGAGGCCGCACTTCACCGCGGCGGCGCTCATCAGGTGCACCGCGACGGTGGTGATCACCTCGACGGCGGGGACCTCGGCGATGTCGCGGGTGAGGTCGTCGAAGCCGATCTCGTCGTCGTGGGGAGTGGTGTCGTCGCTCACGGGTGCTCACTTCTTCTGATGGAGGCGTACACCAGGGAGCGTACCGAGCACCCGCCCGGTGACCGCCCGCCGGAGGCGGAATACCGCACCCTCCGGAAACGCTGGTATGCTTCGAGACTGACCGGCCAGGAGATCTTCGGATCGCCCGGCCAGCAAGTGGAGGCTCCACTCACAGGAGGCCCGAGAGGGCAACCGCGAAAGTCTCCCACCTGATCGGCCTAGCGGTCGACGGGTCCGGTCCGCGACACCTGAGCCGCAAGGCTCCAGCGAGTCGCCGCAGCGCCCCTCCGAGGGTGCAGCCCCGGTCTGTGGAGCCCCGCTTGTATACCGAGCGGGGCTTTTTTCGTGCCGCGGTGCGTACGCCAGTGGGCAGCGCAGCACGAATGAAGCCCCGCCCAGTGGTCGAGTCCACTACGTGCGACCGCCGTCCGACGGCCGCATCGCAGAAGGTGCAACCGAGGAGGCCCCATCAGCACCGAGCCCCGCATCAACGACCGGATTCGCGTCCCCGAGGTGCGACTCGTCGGTCCCAGCGGCGAGCAGGTCGGCATCGTGCCGCTTGCCAAGGCGCTGGAGCTCGCGCAGGAGTACGACCTCGACCTGGTCGAGGTCGCGGCGACCGCCCGGCCGCCGGTGTGCAAGCTCATGGACTACGGCAAGTTCAAGTACGAGTCGGCCATGAAGGCCCGTGAGGCGCGCAAGAACCAGGCGCACACGGTCATCAAGGAGATGAAGCTCCGGCCGAAGATCGACCCGCACGACTATGACACCAAGAAGGGTCACGTCGTTCGGTTCCTCAAGCAGGGCGACAAGGTCAAGATCACGATCATGTTCCGCGGTCGTGAGCAGTCCCGCCCCGAGCTGGGCTTCCGACTGCTCCAGCGGCTCGCCTCCGACGTCGAGGACCTCGGCTTCGTCGAGTCGTCGGCCAAGCAGGACGGCCGGAACATGATCATGGTTCTCGGCCCGCACAAGAAGAAGACCGAGGCGATGGCCGAGGCCCGTGCGCTGGCCGACGCCCGCAAGGCCGAGCGTCAGGGCCGCACCGTCGGCTCCGACGCCGCCGCGGACGACGACGACGCCGCGCTCGAGGCGGAGAACGCCGCCCTCGAGGCCGAGGCCGACGAGGTGGAGGACGACGAGGTGGAGGCCGAGGCCGCCGCCGAGGAGACCGCCGCCGCGGAGGTCGAGCAGCCGGCCGCGACCGCCCAGGACGCCTGAGCGGTCCGGTCACCCAGGTAGTGGGGCGTCCCGCCCCGCTCACCCGATCAATCCGGCCCCGCCCGCGCGGCAACGCGCGGGCGGGAGCCCGGACCGACGAGGAAGAGACGGCGATATGCCGAAGCAAAAGACGCACAGCGGCGCCAGCAAGCGCTTCAAGATCAGCGGCTCCGGGAAGGTGCTGCGCGAGCGTGCCGGCCGTCGCCACCTGCTCGAGCACAAGCCCTCGACGCTGACCCGCAAGCTGGCCGGCACCGTCGTGATGGCCCCGGCTGACGCGAAGAAGATCAAGAAGCTTCTCGGCAAGTGATCGCCCGCCCGCGGCTGAGGCCGCGGGAGTCCGGCTGATCCTTCCGACCCCATCGTTAACGGACCACGTGAAGTAGTCCGTGGTCCAACCCAAGGAGTAATGAAGTGGCACGCGTCAAGCGGGCAGTCAACGCCCACAAGAAGCGCCGGGTCATCCTCGAGCGGGCCAGCGGTTACCGCGGCCAGCGCTCGCGCCTGTACCGCAAGGCCAAGGAGCAGGTCACCCACTCGCTCGTTTACAACTACAACGACCGCAAGAAGCGCAAGGGTGACTTCCGCCAGCTCTGGATCCAGCGCATCAACGCTGCGGCCCGTGCCAACGGCATCACCTACAACCGCTTCGTGCAGGGCCTGAAGATCGCGAACGTCGAGATCGACCGCAAGATGCTGGCCGAGCTCGCCGTGAACGACCCGGGTGCCTTCGCCGCCCTCGTCGAGGTCGCCCAGAAGGCGCTCCCCGAGGACGTCAACGCCCCGCGCGTCGCCGCCTGAGGCAGATCCCCAGAGGATCCTTCAGCCGTGTAGCTGATCCACCCAGACCCGCAGGTTCGCCTGCGGGTCTGCGTGCTTCCGGGCCCCGCCCGCCCGGGACATCTGACACCGTGTCACAGAGACGAGACCATGCAGAGCACCGAGACCCCCCTGCTCACCTCCCTGCGCTCGCCGCGGGTGATCGCCGCGCGCAAGCTCGCCCGGCGCAACCAGCGGAGCAAGGAGCGGCGCTTCCTGGCCGAGGGCCCGCAGGCGGTCCGTGAGGCGGTGGCGTACGGCCGCCCGGCCGGGTCCGACGAGCACGTGGTGGTCGAGGTGTACGTCACGTTCGAGGCGGCCGAGCGGCACGCCGAGATCGTGGCCGCGGCCGAGGACGCGGGCCTGCCGGTGCTCACCGCGACCGACGAGGTGATCGCGGAGATCTGCGACACCGTCACCCCGCAGGGCATCGTGGCGCTCTGCCGCTTCCTGGACACCCCCTTCGAGGAGGTGCTCAAGGCCCGCCCGCAGCTGGTCGCCGTGCTGGCGCACGTGCGCGACCCCGGGAACGCCGGGACGGTGCTGCGCACCGCCGACGCGGCCGGGGCGGACGCGGTGGTCCTCACCGACGCCTCGGTGGACCCGTACAACCCGAAGGCCGTCCGGGCCTCGGTGGGCAGCCTGTTCCACCTGCCGTTCGCGGTCGGGGTGCCGGTGGAGGAGGCGGTGGCGCGGCTGCGCGAGGCCGGGGTGCGGGTGCTGGCCGCGGACGGGGCCGGCGACCGGGACCTGGACCAGGAGCTGGACGAGGGCACCCTGGGCGCCCCCGGCGCGTGGGTCTTCGGCAACGAGGCCTGGGGTCTGCCGGAGGAGACCCGCGCACTCGCCGACGAGGTGGTGCGGGTGCCCATCCACGGCCACGCCGAGAGCCTCAACCTCGCCACGGCCGCCGCCGTGTGCCTGTACGCCTCCGCGCGCGCCCAGCGGTCCCCGGGAGGGTGTCGCGCGAAGGGGTAGGAGCGCTAGGGTTCGGACGGTGGGGGAACGGACACGGTGGGTGATCGGGGAGGGACCCATGGCCGGTGACGGCGCCGAGCTGGACTTGGACGAGCTGCCGGACGGGGTGGTGGTCGCCGACGCGTCCGGTGTCGTGGTGCGCTTCAACCGGGCGGCCGCCCGGCTGACCGGCATCCGGCCGGAGGCGGCGCTCGGGCTGCCGCTGGAGCAGGCGCTCCCGCTGGAGGACCTGGACGGGCGCCGCTGGTGGCAACTGACCGACCCGTACGGCGGGCTGACGATCCGTACGGGGCAGCCGGAGCGGTACCTGCTGCTGCCCGGCAGCCGGGAGCTGCTGGTCTCCGCCCGCTACGTGCGCGAGCACCGCGGCGGGCCGGTCCGGCGGGTGGTGGTGGCGCTGCGCGGCACCGAGGCGCGCCGCCGCACCGAGCGCAGCCACGCCGAGCTGATCGCCACCGTCGCGCACGAGCTGCGCTCGCCGCTGACCAGCGTCAAGGGCTTCACCCGGACCCTGCTGGCCAAGTGGGAGCGGTTCACCGACGGCCAGAAGCGGGTGATGCTGGAGACCGTCGACGCCGACGCCGACCGGGTCACCCGGCTGATCGCCGAGCTGCTGGACATCTCCCGGATCGACGCCGGCCGGCTGGAGCTCTGCAAGCAGGTGGTCGACCTGCCCGCGGCGGTGCGCCGGCACGTGGAGGGCAAGGTGGCGGCCGGGATCCCCGAGGACCGCTTCGACATCCGGATCGAGCAGCCGCTCACCCAGCTGTGGGCCGACCCGGACAAGCTGGACCAGGTGCTGGCCAACCTGCTGGAAAATGCGGTGCGCCACGGCGAGGGGACTGTCACGATCGAGGTGGCGCCCGCCAAGGAACTGGTGGAGAGCGCCGGGCGCGAATGGGTCCTGGAGGGGACGGCGGTGACGGTCAGCGACGAGGGCAGCGGGATCCCCGAGGAGTCCATGCCGCGCGTCTTCACCCGCTTCTGGCGCGGCTCCAAGCGCGGCGGCACCGGCCTCGGCCTCTACATCGTCAAGGGCATCGTCGAGGCCCACGGCGGCACCATCCGGGTGAGCCGCGCGCCCTCCGGCGGCGCCCGCTTCCGATTTATCCTGCCCGCCGGAGTGCCCGACTTCATGCTGTAGGAGTCGAGAGCCCGGCGGGCGGTTCGCAGGCTGCGACTACACTCGACCATTGCGTTGTGTGACGCCCTGCGCGGCTGTGCCGCGGACACCCTTCTCGACTCGTACGGGAGCGGCTGCCCGTGCCCCGGCCACGCAGTGCGTAATGCAATGGGCGAGGCACCCCCCTTCACGAGCAGGAGCACGGGAAAGATAGCGATGTCGGCACCCAACAAGGACTACGACCCGGTCGAGGTCGAGGCACTCAAGCCCGAAGCGGTCGAGCAGGCCCGGGACGAGGCCGTCGCGGCCTTCGCCGCGGCCGGCTCGCTCGAGGAGCTCAAGCAGGCGAAGGTGGCCCACACCGGCGACCGCTCGCCGCTCTCGCTCGCCAACCGCGAGATCGGTGCGCTGCCCCCGCAGGCCAAGGCCGCGGCAGGAAAGCTGATCGGCCAGGCCCGCGGCGCGGTGAACCAGGCGCTGGCGAAGCGTCAGGTCGAGCTGGAGGCGGAGCGGGACGCCCGCGTGCTGGTCGAGGAGGCGGTGGACGTCACGCTGCCGTTCGACCGCACCCCGCGCGGTGCTCGGCACCCGCTGACCACGCTGGCCGAGCGGATCGAGGACACCTTCGTGGCCATGGGCTACGAGGTCGCCTCCGGCCCCGAGGTCGAGGCGGAGTGGCTCAACTTCGACGCCCTCAACCTGCACGAGGACCACCCGGCCCGCTCGATGCAGGACACCTTCTTCGTGCAGGCCCCGGACGGCTCCGCCGACTCCGGCGTGGTGCTGCGCACCCAGACCTCGCCGGTGCAGATCCGCACCATGCTCGACCGCGAGCCGCCGCTGTACGCGGTGAGCCCGGGCCGGGTGTACCGGACCGACGAGCTGGACGCCACCCATACCCCGGTGTTCCGCCAGGTCGAGGCGATCGCGGTGGACGAGGGCATCACCTTCGCCGACCTCAAGGGCACCATCGAGGTGCTGGTCGAGAAGCTGATCGGCAGTGGTCTCGAACTGCGCTGGCGCCCCTCGTACTTCCCGTTCACCGAGCCGAGCGCGGAGATCGACCTCCAGTGCTTCGTCTGCCGCGGTGAGAGCGTCGGCAACCCGGACCGCCCCTGCCGGACCTGCTCCTCCGAGGGCTGGATCGAGCTCGGCGGCTGCGGCGTGGTCAACCCGCGCGTGCTGGTCGCCTGCGGCGTGGACCCGCAGCGCTACAGCGGTTTCGCCTTCGGCCTCGGCCTGGAGCGGATCCTGATGAACCGTCACAACGTCGCCGACATGCGCGACATGGTCGAGGGCGACGTCCGCTTCACCCTCCCGTTCGGAATGGAGATCTGATGCGCGTCCCGCTTTCCTGGCTGCGCGAGTACGTCGACCTTCCGGCCGGTGAGACCGGCCGCGACGTGGCCGCCCGCCTGGTCCGGGCCGGTCTGGAGGTCGAGACGGTCGAGCAGCTCGGCGGTGACCTCAAGGGCCCGCTGGTGGTCGGTCAGGTGCTCTCCATCGAGGAGCTCACCGGCTTCAAGAAGCCGATCCGGCACTGCTACGTGAACGTCGGCGACGCCAACGGCACCGGCGAGCCGCAGGAGATCGTCTGCGGCGCCCGCAACTTCGCGGTCGGCGACAAGGTGGTCGTGGTGCTCCCCGGCGCCGTGCTGCCCGGCCCGTTCCCGATCGCCGCGCGGCAGACCTACGGCCACACCTCGGCCGGCATGATCTGCTCCGCCCGCGAGCTCGGCATGGGCGACGACCACGACGGCATCATCGTGCTCCCGCCGGAGTACGAGCCCGGCACCGACGCGATCGAGCTGCTCCAGCTGGTCGACGAGGTGCTGGACATCGCCGTCACCCCGGACCGCGGCTACTGCCTCTCCATGCGCGGCGTGGCCCGCGAGGCCGCCGCCGCGTACGGGCTGCCGCTGGCCGACCCGGCGCTGCTCGACGTGCCCCCGGCCAACTCCTACGGCTACCTGGTCAAGGTCGCCGACCCGGCCGGCTGCGACCGCTTCGTGGCCCGCACGGTGACCGGCGTGGACCCGTCCGCGCAGTCCCCGATCTGGCTCCAGCGCCGGCTGCAGAAGTCGGGCATCCGCCCGATCTCGCTGACCGTCGACATCACCAACTACGTGATGCTCGAGGTCGGCCAGCCGCTGCACGCCTACGACCGCGACCGCGTCGACGGCCCGATCCAGGTCCGCCGCGCGGCCGAGGGCGAGCTGCTCACCACGCTGGACGGCAGCAAGCGCAAGCTCTCCGCCGAGGACCTGCTGATCTGCGACAACTCCGGCCCGATCGGGCTGGCGGGTGTCATGGGCGGCGCCTCGACCGAGATCCTCGACCCGGTGACCGACCCGGAGACCGGCATCACCACCGGCTCCACCGAGATCATCATCGAGGCCGCGCACTTCGACCCGGTCACCATCGCCCGCACCGCCAAGCGGCACAAGCTGCCCTCCGAGGCCTCCAAGCGCTTCGAGCGCGGCGTGGACCCGGAGGCCGCCCGGGCCGCCGCCCAGCGCGCGGTCGACCTGCTGGTCCTGATCGCCGGCGGCACCGCCGAGGCCGGTGTCACCGACATCGCCGCCCCGCACCCGGTGCGCACCATCGCCATCGACGCGGACCTGCCGGACCGCGTCGCGGGCACCGAGTACGGCCGCGAGACCGTCACCCGGCGGCTCCAGGAGATCGGCGCCACCGTGGTCGGCGCCGACGTCCTGGAGGTCACCCCGCCGAGCTGGCGCCCCGACCTCACCGACCCGTACGACCTCGCCGAGGAGGTCATCCGGCTGGAGGGCTACGACAACGTCCCCGCCCGGCTGCCCTCGGTGCCCCCGGGCAAGGGCCTGACCGAGGCCCAGCGCTTCCACCGCCGCACCGGCGTGGCGCTGGCCGCGGCCGGCTACGTCGAGGTCAACAACTACCCGTTCCTCGGCGAGGCGGCCTTCGACGCGCTCGGCCTGGAGGCGGGCGACTCCCGCCGACGGACCGTCAAGCTGGTCAACCCGCTGAACGACGAGGAGCCGGCGCTGCGCACCACGCTGCTGCCCGGTCTGCTCGGCGCACTGCGGCGCAACATCGGCCGGGGCAACACCGACCTGGCGATCTTCGAGACCGGCACCGTCTTCCTCCCGAAGCCGGAGCTCAAGGTCGCCCCGCGCCTGCCCGTCGACCGCCGCCCGACCGCCGAGCAGCTGGCCGAGCTGGACGCCGCCCTCCCGCACCAGCCGCGCCGGGTCGCCGTCGCGCTGGCCGGCGAGCGGCTCCCCTCCGGCTGGTGGGGCAAGGGCGCCGGCGCCTCCTGGGCGGACGCCGTCGAGGCGGCCCGCACGGTGGCCCGCGCGGCCGGCGTGGAGCTGACGGTCCGCCAGGCGCAGTACGCGCCCTGGCACCCGGGCCGCTGCGCCGAGCTCTCGGTGGACGGCCGGGTCGTCGGCCACGCCGGTGAGCTCCACCCGCGCGTCATCAAGGCGCTGCACCTGCCCGAGCGCACCAGCGTGATGGAGCTCGACCTGGACCTGCTGGGTGCCGAGAACGCCGACCGGGTCTCCGGCCCGCCGGTCTCCTCGTACCCCGTCGCCACCCAGGACGTCGCCCTGATCGTGGACACCGCCGTCCCGGCCGCCGAGGTCGAGGCCGCGCTGCGCGACGGTGCCGGCGAACTGCTGGAGGCCATCCGGCTGTTCGACGTCTTCACCGGCGAGCAGGCCGGCGAGGGCAAGAAGTCGCTGGCGTACTCGCTGCGCTTCCGCGCGGCCGACCGCACGCTGACGGCCGACGAGGCCACCGGCGCCCGCGAGGCCGCCGTCGCGGCCGCCGCCGCC